>JACCUO010000179.1 GCA_013811765.1 Thermoleophilaceae bacterium
CCGCGGAGAAGGCATCCGAGCGCGCGCCCGAGGGACACGGGGGAAGCGAGAAGGGATCACATGGCGGCGCGGAGGAGCCGGATCGCACCGGCAGGCCCGTGCGCGATTTTCAGGTCGAGCACGACAAGCGGATGCACTTGTCGCGGAGGCCGAGCTCCGGTTCGCACTCAGCCGCTATCGACTCGGCCGGGGGCTCTCGAGGCCCTCGGCCGAGCGCCGCGCGATAGCCACCACGTCCACCACGGGCCGGGCTCCCTCCGTGCTCTCCCCTTCGTAGCTCACCGATTCGCAGCGGAGGAGGTCGAGCCCGCCCAGCACCTCTCGTAGGCGCTCCACCGTCAACAGCCGCCCCGCGTCCTTAGGGCCCCGGCGCCCATGCTCGGCGAGGTCGACACCCACCACGAACAGATGGCCACCGGGCGCGAGCATTCCTCGCGCGCGCGTGACCATCGACTCGCGCTCCTCGGGCTTCGGATGCATGAAGGCCATGACCACGAGGTCGAAGGGAAGGGCCGGGCCGTAGTCGCGCCAGTCGGCTACCACGCACTCGAGCTCGACCCCCTCCTCGGCAGCGCGCGCGCCGGCCCTCGCGAGCGCGACGTCGGAGACGTCGAGCGCGGTGACCCTCCATCCGGACTTCGCCAGGAAGATCGCATTGCGGCCCTCGCCGGCGCCGAGATCAAGTGCGCGTCCCGGCTCAAGCCCGCGGGCAAAGTCGGAGAGCAGGGCATTCGGTCTTCGCGGCCAAAGACGCTCGACATCCCCGTAGCGGCTGTTCCAGAACGCCGCGCCCGGCTCGGGCTCGCCCGCGCTCATCGGCGACCGGCGCCCAGGACTGGACCGGGGTGACCCGCATGCTCGGCGCGCAGCAACTCCGCCGCCGCGTGAAGGCCGGCGAGCTTGGCGGCTGCGAGCTCGCTCGTGTTCACGGGCCGCTCAGCGAACGTCCCGAAACCACAATCCGGATTGAGGAACACCTTCTCGGGCTTCCGATGGACCATCAGCTCGCGGACCCTGCCGGCCATCTCCGCCGGATCCTCGACCTCGGCGGATCGGGGATCGCAGACCCCGAGCCCGATCTCGAGCTCCGCCGGCAGCTCGGCCAGCGCGTCGAGGCTTCCCGCGCGCTCGGTCGCATACTCGAGCACGAGCTGGTCCACCCGCATCCTGGCGAAGTAGGGCACGAGCGGGTCGTAGGCGCCGCGCAGGAGGACCCCCTCATCCTGGCTCCAGTTGCCCCGGCAGACGTGCAACCCGGTTCGAACGGCACCGAACCCCTCGACCACGCGGTTGACCAACTCCACGGCGAACTCGAGCTCCTCCTCGGGGCTGGCCTTCTCCGACAGCGCGGCGCACATGAACGAATGCGTCTCGTGGGGGCCGGCGAATGCGACTTCGGTGAGCACTGGCTCGTCGAGCTGGACGAAGTCCGCGCCGGCGTCGATCGCGTCGGAGAGCTCGGCCCGCAGCAGCGTGACCACGTCATCACCAAGGGATTCCTTCGTGGGGTAGTGCTCCTCGGAGAGGGCCTTCACCCACATCGAACGTGTGAGCAGGTAGGGCCCCGGGAGCGCGACCTTCACCGGCCGGTCGGTGTGCGCTCGCACGAAGCGCACCTCTTCGGCAGCGAGCGGCCTTCGCCGCCGCAGGGGCCCGTCGACCACGGGGTTGCGGATGGCGAACGCCGGCACGTCGAGCGCCTGGAGCAGCCGCTCGAACGCCGCCTTGTCCTCGACCCAGTTCAGCAGCTCGGAGAGCGCCAGCAGCCGGATGCCGTCCACGCCTTCGGCAAGGAAGGAGTAGAAGTTGTCACGGCGCTGCTCACCGTCGGAGACGATGTCCACGCCGGCTCCGTCCTGCAGCGCGAGGGCAGCGAGTACCGCGTGGTCACCCGCCTGGCCGTCGACGTGGTCGGTCCGGCCGCGCGCCCAATCACGGAGCGCGCGCTGCGCGCCCGCTCCTCGGGGGAGGCTCCCGACCACGCTCACCGGGAAGAGCGGCAACTCGCGGTTCACGCGATCCCCCGGTGTCCGACCTCGACCTCGACGGACCTCACGAGCGTGTTCACGAGCGGGGATGCCGCCACGGTGTGGCGCCAGATCTCCTCGAGCGCGGCCTCCCCGGCCTCCGACTGCACGTAACAGGTGCCCGTGATGCGACGGAAGCCCGGATGGCCGTCGGACTCCAGCCCGAGGAAGACGAGAATGTTGTCGATCTCGCCCGTGAGCGAGATCTCGAGCTGATCGATCCGCACGCCGCGCCGCGAAGCATGCACCTGGTAGCCCATCGCCAGGCAGGAGCCGAGCGCACCCAGCAGGTGCTCGACGGCGCTCGGTGCCTCATCAGAGACATCGAAGCTCGCCGGCTGGCCTACCTGCCACGAGTGGTTTCGCGCATAGACGGTGGTCTGAAGCCCGCCGCTCCACGCCACGCGGCAGGTCCAGCGGTGATCGCGGGCACGCTGGACCTGCTCCTCCTCCGAGGCCTGCTCGTCCTCCCCACCCCGGCGCACGAAGAAGCGCAGCGTCTCCCCCCCTTCGCTCCAGCCCAGGTAGGGGTTCTCGGTCATGCGACACCATGCGGGCAGGTCTTCGCGGACGCTCCGCTCCGTGCTGCGGATCTCGAGCGTGAGGCCGGCCGGAACCTCCTGCATCGAACGCCGGATTAGCAGCAGCAGACCCGACCCGCAGTCGAGGTTGCCGCCCTCGCAGACCGAGGCGACGTCCAGGTCCTCGGGCGCGATCTCGTCGCTCAAGAGAGAGCCCGTTCTAGTACGTGATGCAGGACGCTCCGTTGACCATCAGTTAAACCGGCACCGCGCCCCCGACGATCTTCGCGCCCTCGACCAGTTCGTCCTCGCTGAGGTCACGCTTCTTGAAGCACGGCGAGCAGACGAGAATCGTGCCCTCGGCCTCGACGAAGGACTCCATCAACTCGGCCAGCGGAGCGAAGCCGTCCTCGTGGATGTCGTTGGCGTAGCCACGTTGGGAAAGTCGCACTCCCTCCGTGCTGAGAAAGACGCTGGTCTCGACGCCAGACGCCGCGGATGCATTGGCGACGACGAAACCCACCGTCGCTCTATCGGGGTCGTTATCGGCGTTGGTCACCGACACAAGCAACTTGCCAGCCATCTCAGTCCTCCCGTTTGCGGATCAAATATTCGTCGCCGGTTGCGCCACAGGGCCCATGGAGCAACCGGTGCCCGGTCATCCGGCACCAGCTCGGGATGTCGTGCCGCGCCCCGGGGTCGGCCGCGCGGATCTGCAGCACCTCGCCCCGGCCGATACCCCGCATCGCGCGCATGAGGGCGACCATCAGGCTTCCGCATCCCATCTCCTCCACATCCGCGAAAAAGGTGGGCGTCAGCTCTCCTGGTTCCATCGCCCGAAGTTCTAGCGGTTCGCGCGCTGGGGGGCCGGCGCGGTGGCGGCGGAAGGTCAGGCACAGTTCGGTTTGACCGGCCCTCCCGCGGTGGCTAGGCTCCGCCGCTACGCGCGGCCCGGCCGCACTCGGCACCAGGCGCGGACCCGAAGCGATGATGCGAGCAAGCCAACCCAAACCCCGGCCTGCCCTCCCAGGAGGCAAGTGCCCGCAGCGCTGATCGTGGCGGCGCTGATCTGGGCGACGTGCACCTCCGCCTGGTTCACCTTCCATCCCACCGTCACGGAGAAGGAGGGCGACCTTGTCACGAACTCAGCGGGCGAGCCCGTGCGCAAGCGCGACAAGCTGACCCTCCCGGACGAGCACGGCTTTCTCGTCCTCCCGCTGTTGCTCGTGCCGATCGCTCTCGCCGGCGTGCCGCTCGCACGTAGGGACACGGCCGTCACCACCGCGTGCGGCACCATCCTGACGGGGCTCTCGCTGCTCTTCGCCCTGTTCTCGGTGGGCGCTTATTACATACCCAGCGCACTGCTGCTGCTGATCTCGGCGGCGGTGATCGAGTTCGGGCTCGCGGACCCGTAACGGCCGGCCGGACAGCCCGCCTGCAGGGGGTCGTGCTCGATGTGGACGGCACACTCGTGGACAGTGAGCGCGATGGGCACCGCGTGGCCTTCAACCGCGCATTCGAAGAGGCCGACCTGCCAGATCGCTGGGATGAGGAGCGCTATGGCGAGCTGCTCAAGGTCCCCGGGGGAAAGCGTCGGCTGAAGGCGTATTTCGGGCAGCGCAAAATGCCCGAGGCAGAGAGCGAGGAGCTCGCAGGCCGCCTCCACACCCGCAAGACCGACATCTTCACCGAGATGGCGAGGCGGGGGGAGATCGAAGCGCGCCCCGGCGTCGGGGGACTGCTGGATGAGCTCGAGGAGGCGGGCGTGCGGCTCGGCGTGGCCACGACGGGGAGCCGCACGTGGGTCGATCCCCTGCTCGACCGCTTGTTCGGCCTCGAACGCTTCGCGGCCGTCGTGGGGGGCGACGAGGTGCCAGAGCCCAAGCCGGACCCGAGTGTCTACCGGCTGGCCCTCGAACGCCTGGGGCTGGATGCCTCGTCTGCCCCGGCGATCGAAGACTCCGCGATCGGCCTGCAGGCTGCGCAGGCCGCCGGCCTGCGCTGCGTGGTCGTGGTGAACGACTACACCCGCGAACAGGACTTCCGTGGCGCCGATCTGGTTCTCGACGGCTTCGGGGATCCCAACACGCCGGCGGTGGTCCTGGCCGATCCCTACCGGCTCGATCCCCCGCGGCGGCTAGACGTGGAGACCCTGCGACGGGTGATGGACGCGAGCACCTGACGTCAGCCGTCCGCAGGCGGTGCGCTCACCGCGATCTCACCGGCAAGTGCGAATGGCGGTACGAGACCGATGCGGTCCCCGCTCCAGAACCGGCCGGGGTCATACCAGCTCGCCGGCCGTCGCTTTGGGAGCAGTCCCATGTGCTGGTAGGTAACCGCCACGAGCTCGGCGCAGTAGATCGTCTCGAGTGACGATGAGCGGCGAAACCGTCCATTCACCCACTGCCGGACGAGTCCCGCGCTGGTGGGAAACGGGCGGCCGTCGAAGCGGTCGATGACCTCCATCAGCCTGTCCTCGTGGTGGCGCTCGATCGTGCCCTCGAGTTGGCGCACCCACGCCCTCTGCCGGTAGCGCTCGTTCCAGGTAGTGACCGCCTCGGCGAGTTGGTGGAGCTGCACGCCGCGCTGGCGCTCGCCACTCCAGACGTCGGGCAGCGAACGGCCGATCTCGGCATGCCAAAGGAGCGGCGGAAGGTCGTCCAGGGCCACGACCAGGCCCACGTGGTTGACCGGGCTGTTGGTGGCGGCACGGATGGCGCGGTCGGCGAGCGACCTTCCGCGGAACAGCCAGAGGTCGCCGGTGGATGCGGCGGTCACGGCATCCGCGAGTGTCAGCGCCGCTCGGGTCACAGACCGTAACCTACGCCCATGCGCGTGCCCTGGAAGCTTCTCGGGCTGGCCGGGCTCGCCGGCGTGGCGGCCACCGGCGCCGCGGTCGCGCGCAAGCGCCGCGCCCAGCGTGAGTACAGCCCCGACGAGCTGCGCG
>JACCUO010000191.1 GCA_013811765.1 Thermoleophilaceae bacterium
ACCAGTCGATGCTCGTGGCGGCGAAGGTGGATGCCGACAATCCCCACCGCGCGGCGAAGATCGTGAACAGCCATCCGGGTGTCTCACACAACTATCTGCGCAACCACGACTTCAACATGTGGTTCACCCTGGCCACCGAGCCCGGCTCGAAGCTCGGGCTGCAAGGCACCCTGGAGGTTCTGCAGGAGCTCACGGGAGCGGAGTCCGTGCGCCAGCTGCCCACCCTCAAGCTGTTCAAGATCAGGATGGACCTCGAGATGGAGAAGGGCACGAAGGACCTGGCCGCCGCGGGTGTGGCCCAGGACCCGATGGAGCCCGACCCGATCGAGCTGTCCGAGCTCGACATCGCGGTCATCCGCACTCTCCAGGGAGACATGCCGGTGATCGGAGAGCCCTACGCTCCGGCGGCAGCCGAGCTGGGCATCTCGCAGGAGGCGCTGCTCGAGCACCTGCGCTCGATGGAGGAGCGCAAGGCGCTGCGCCGCGTGGCGGCCATCCTCTTTCACCGGCGCGCGGGGTTCTCGGCCAACGGGATGGGCGTCTGGAACGTGCCCGAGGAGCGGATCATGGAGATCGCTCCGCTGATGGCCTCCTTCCGCGGGATCTCGCACTGTTACCAGCGCCCTACCTACGAGGACTGGCCCTACTCCGTGTTCACGATGGCCCACGGCCGCTCGAAGGAGGAGTGCGACGCGATCCTCGACTCGATCGCCGAGGAGTCCGGCATCGAGGACCGCCGTACCCTCTACTCCTCTACCGAGTTCAAGAAGACCCGCTTGCTCTATTTCACCGACGCACACCGGTGCTGGGAGGCAGAGCACGCGTGAGCGCGGGCCCTTCATGGGCCCGCTCGCAGGAGCTCTACGCCCGCGCGCTCGACCTCCTGCCGGGCGGCGTGAACTCGCCGGTCCGCGGGATGGGCGCGATCGGGCGCGACCCGATATTCATTGCCGAGGGCAGCGGGGCAGAGCTGGTGGACGTGGACGGCAACCGCTACGTGGACTGGATGTGCTCGTGGGGTCCGCTGATCGCCGGGCACGCGCACCCCGCGGTCGTCGAGGCGGTCACGGCCGCCGCCGCTCGCGGAACAAGCTTCGGCGCGCCGACGGAGGCGGAGGTGGACCTCGCGGCCGAGGTGGTCGACCGGGTCCCGGGTGCCGAGATGGTGCGGCTGGTGAGCTCGGGCACCGAGGCCACGATGAGCGCGATCCGGCTGGCGCGGGCGGCCACCGGCCGTGAGAAGCTGCTCAAGTTCACCGGCGCCTACCACGGGCACGTGGATGGACTGCTCGCGCAGGCGGGCTCGGGACTGGCGACGGCCGGAGTCCCCGCCTCGCCCGGAGTGCCCGCGGCGCAGGCCGCCGCAACCATCCTCGTTCCGTGGAACGACCGCGGTGCGGTCGAGCGGGCCCTGGCAGAGCACGACGTGGCGGCGATCCTGGCCGAGCCCTATCCGGCCAATATGGGTTTCGTGATGCCCGCGGCGGGCTTCCTCCCCTTCCTGCGCCGCGAGGCCGACCGCACGGGCGCCCTGCTCGTCTTCGACGAGGTGATCTCGGGCTTCCGGGTCGCGCGGGGGGGAGCCCAGGAGCGCGAAGCCGTGACGCCGGACCTCACGGTGCTCGGAAAGGTGATCGGAGGCGGCCTGCCGGCAGCGGCGTATGCGGGCCCTCCGGAGCTGATGAACCTGATCGCGCCGGCCGGAGAGGTCTACCAGGCCGGCACGCTGGCGGGGAACCCGCTCGCCACCGCCGCCGGGCTGGCGACGCTGGAGCTGCTCGACGCCGCGGCCTACGAGCGGCTCGGTGCCGTCTCGCGGACACTTGCCGAGGGCCTGCACCTGGCGGCGAGGGAGGCCGGCGCCCCCGTGCACGTGGCGTGGACGACGGGGCTGCTGACGGTGTTCTTCCGCGAGGGGCCGGTCGCCTCCTATGAGGACGCAAGGGCGTGCGAACTCGATCTGCATGGCGCATTCTGCCGCGCGATGCTCGCCCGCGGTTTCTATCTGCCGCCCTCGCAGTTCGAAGCCTGGTTTCCCTCCCTCGCGCACACAGACGAGCACGTGGAGCGCACCGTCACCGCGGCTCGGGAGGCGCTCGCCGAGGTCAGCCCGTGAGCGCCCTCGCACAGGTGGTCGAGGCCGTGGAGCCCTCCCTCGCGCGGCACGCGGCCCGCGACCCCGGGCCGGACCGTTTTGCCGCCGTGGTGGAGGATCCCGATCGGCTCTTCGTCCTGGAGGCGGTCTACGAGGGCTACCTCATGCACTACGGGAACCCGCGGGCGTTCACCGGGATGGACCCCGACCTGCGGCTGCTGGCGGGCGATGCTCTCTATGCCCTGGGCCTTGCCCGCCTCGCGGAGATCGGGGACATCGCCGCGGTCTGCGAGCTCTCGGATCTGATCTCGCTCACGGCAAGGGCCCATGCCGAGGACTGTCCCGAGCTGGCTGAGGCGCTTTGGCTGGCCACTGCCAGGGCCCTGTCCGAAGAGGGGGGACCGGGGGCACGTGCGGCCTGGCGCGTTCCGCACAGCCCCGAGGCAGGCCGCTGACAGGACGCCCTATGGACGGCTTTGTGACGCCCGTAGCCAAGTTGACTCTATCCTTCCGGAGGCGTTGAATACATGACGTTCCCACGCTAGAGCTCCCGTGCCAAGCCAGCCCCCCGATTCCTCCAAGCCCAAGCCCCGCTACACGCTCGACGAGGGAGCGCCGGGCGCATTCGAGGGGGAGACGGTCACGAGGCGCAAGTTCATGACGGGCGGTGCCATGGCCATCGGTGGTGTGGCCACCGCTGCGTTCGGGCTTCCCGCGCTCGGCTTCGCACTCGGCCCGCAGTTCGAGGACGGCACGCCAGACCGCTGGCAGGACATGGGCCCCGAGGGCGAGTTCAGCGTCAGCACCTACGTCCCGAAGGTCATGAACCTCGTCGCCGATGCCGGGGAGGCGGGGAAGCACACCGTCTACATCCGCAAGTTCGACCCCAAGCGTGACAGCAAGCGCAACGCGGACCTTCCCTACGTGGCCATCTCCAACCGCTGTGCCCATCTCGGCTGTCCCGTGCGCTACATCCAGGCATCGAAGCGCTTCGTCTGCCCCTGCCACGGCGGCGTCTACGAGTTTGAGGGCAAGGTCGCGGGCGGCCCGCCCGTACGGCCGCTCGACCGCTTCTACACCCGGGTGAGGGGGGGCCGGGTCGAGGTGGGTGAGCGCTTCTCGCTCAACTCGGAGCTCCGCCGCTTTTCGGTCCGCGACCCATCGAACCACCTCGACGGGCCGTGGCAGTACTTGTATCCGTCGAGGCCCAGCACGTGAGCAAGCTGACCCCGCCGCTTCCGAAGTTCCTCCGCCCGGCCCCATCCCGGTCCCATGAGGACGACGGCGCCGGCGAGGGTAACGGCGGCGAGCCGGGCAGGGCCGGCAAGGTGCGCGAGAGCGCCGCCGAGGGCAGCGCCAACGTCGTCGGCTGGCTCGACGAGCGCAGCGGCATCAGCCCGATCGTGCGCGCGCAGTTCTACCGCAAGGTGCCGAAGGGGACCAACTGGTTCTACACGCTCGGCTCTGCCACGCTGTTCGCCTTCGTCTCGCAGGCCGTCACGGGCGTATTCCTGGCTATGTATTACGAGCCGGACACCTCACGTGCGTATGAGTCCGCCGCCCACATCACGAACGAGGTCTTCCTCGGCGAGCTCGTGAGGGGCATGCACAGGTGGGGGTCGACGGTGATGATCATCCTGATCTTCCTCCACATGGCGAGGACCTTCGTCTTCGGCGCCTACAAGTACCCCCGCGAGCTCCAGTGGGTCATCGGCGTGGTGCTGCTCGTGCTGACGCTCGCCATGGGGCTCACCGGCTACCTGCTGCCGTTCGACCAGCGGTCGTTCTGGGCCACCACCGTGGCGGTCAACCTCAACGCATCCGCGCCCGTCATCGGTCCCTACCTCGCTGACTTCATGCGCGGGGGGGCGGAGTTCGGGGCGGCCAGCCTGGCCCGCTTCTACGCGTTGCACATGCTGGCGATCCCGGGTCTCATCGCCGCGCTGATCGGTGCCCACCTCTACCTGGTCGCCAAGCTTGGCACCACCGCCCCGCCGTGGCTGAAGGCCGAGAAGAAGGCGTTGCGCCAGGAAGGCATCTGACCCTTGAACGCCCGGGAGAAGGAGCAGTACCTCCGGGAGTACTCGATCCTGAAGGGACAGGGCAAGCCCTTCTTCCCCTACGCGGTCGGCAAGGACGGCGCGATGGCGGCGATCACGCTGGGGGTGATCATCGCGATGGCGATCCTGTTCGGCGCCGAGCTCGGCCCCAAGGCGGATCCCACGACCACCACCTACTCGCCCCGGCCCGAGTGGTACTTCTTCTTCCTCTTCGAGTTGCTGCGGGTGATCAAGCCGCCCGAGCTGACCTTGATGGCCACGCTCGGCGTCCCGACGATCTGCCTGATCCTGCTCCTGCTGTTGCCGTTCTACGACCGCAGCGCCGAGCGCCATCCGCTCAAGCGCCCGATCGCGATGATCGGCGCCGTGGCCACGGTGGTCGCGATGGCCTACCTGAGCATCATCGGCGCGCTCGGCGGGCCCCCGAGTGAGATCGAGATCCCGGTGGCGGCGCAGTACAAGCCGGGCGCGGACGTGACCGCTGCATCGGGCTGCCTCGGCTGCCACAAGATCGGGGAGAACGGGAACACGCTCGGGCCGAACCTCACCGAGATCGGCGACCGCCTGGGACGCGACGCCATCGCGCGCACGCTTGTGAACCCCACGGCGCCGATGCCCTCCTACCAGGGCCTCAAGCAGGAGAACCCCGAGCAGTTCGAGGAGCTCGTCGACTTCATCGCATCTCTCAAGAAGGCTTCGGAGGAGGGCGGGTAGGCACCCGTCAGGCGTGCAGGTGTGCCCGTGACGGACGCGGCCGGGGGAGGTACGCTGCCGGAGAGCCAGGTGCGCGCGATGTTCGACCGGATCGCGGGCGTCTACGATCGCATGAACTCGGTCATGACAGCCGGGATGGACTCTCGCTGGCGCGAACGGGCGGTGGACCTCGCGGGTGTCAGGCGCGGCGACCGTGCCCTGGACGTGGCCACCGGCACGGGCGACC
>JACCUO010000207.1 GCA_013811765.1 Thermoleophilaceae bacterium
GCGAGGGGCAAGCGCCGCCGGCGAGCACGACCGACTACCCATGCCCTGACGGCAGCGAGCTGAGGTTGCGCGATGCGCTCACGGCCCCGACGCTGCGCAAGCTCGGCGCGCTCGAGGCCCGCGCGGCCGCATCCGGCGAGGACCGCTGGCAGCGTCGCATGGAGTACCTCTTCGAGCACCTCGTGGTGCGCTGGGAGATCTCCGGGCTGCCACTCGAGGGTCAGAAGGAACTGCTGGCGCGCTACCGGATGGCATCGTCTGAGGAGCGCCGATTCGTGCGTGAGGCGCTTGCCGAGCACCTGCGCGAGCGCTATCCGGAGGTTGAGCTCTGAGCCGGCCTTCGCCCAGTCTCCCTTGCGTTGGAGAGGCAAACCTGGGAGAAACAGTAGACCCACCGAAAGGACGCCCTTGCCCACCTTCGTACTCCTGAGCACCCTCACCCCCGAGGGTGTGCAGACGATCAAGAACAATCCGCAGCGAATCCGTGAGGTGAACAGGGAGATCGAGCAGCTCGGCGCCCAGGTGAAGGCCCAGTGGGCCGTCCTGGGCCGATTCGACTTCGTGAACATCATCGAGGCGCCGGATGAGCTCACCATGGCACGCGTATCGCTCGAGCTGGGCTCGCGCGGAACCGCGCGGTACGAGTCGCTGGCGGCCATCCCGGTGGACGACTTCATGGCGGCCATCTAGGCATCCCGCCGAGCGATGTCCGATCTCCGGCATCCGAGGGCGCGGTGCATCGAGTCCTCGTAATCGGCGGCGGGGGACGCGAGCACATGCTCGTGCGCTCGCTCATGCGCAGCCGCCGGAACCCGGAGGTGCTCTGTGCTCCGGGGAACGCGGGCATCGCGCGGGACAGGATCGAGTGCCTCGACGTGGGGGTCGACGACGTGGAGGCGATCGTCCGGGCGGCCGTGGAGCGGGAGGTCGACCTCGTGGTCGTGGGCCCCGAGGGGCCGCTGGTGGCCGGGCTGGTCGATGCACTGACGGAGGTCGGTGTGCGAGCCTTCGGCCCCTCCGCGGCGGCGGCGCGGATCGAGGGATCGAAACGCTATGCAAAGGAAATGATGCGCGATCTTGAAGTCCCCACGGCGGCGCACACGATGCTGCGAAACGAGCGCGAGGCCCTCGACCACATCGCGTCCGCCACCTACCCTGTGGTGCTGAAAGCCGACAGCCTGGCGGCTGGGAAGGGCGTGATCATCTGTGAGGACGAGCCTGCGGCACGTGCAGCCGTCACCGAGTTCTTCACAGAGCTCCGGTTCGGCGAGACGGAGGTGGTGCTGGAGGAGCTGCTCGAGGGGGAGGAGCTCTCGCTGCTCGCGCTTTGTGACGGCGAGCGCGCCGTGCCCATGGCCCCCGCGCAGGATTACAAGCGGATCTTCGACGGCGACGAGGGGCCCAATACGGGTGGGATGGGCAGCTACTCCCCCGTTCCGGGCATCACCGCCGGTCACGCGCAGGTGCTCGCGCGCCTTGCGCACCAGCCGATCGTGGACGAGCTGCGCCGCCGCGGAACTCCCTATCACGGCGTCCTCTACGCCGGCCTGATGATGACCGCCGACGGGCCCAAGGTGCTCGAGTACAACTGCCGCTTCGGCGATCCCGAGACCCAGGCGGTGCTGCCGCGCCTGCGATCGGATCTGCTCGAGCTGCTCGAGGCGGCGACCACGCCCGGGGGCCTGGCGGGGACCCGGATCGAGTGGTCGGACGAGTGGGCGGTCACGGTGGTGCTTGCCTCGCGCGGCTACCCGGAGTCATCGTCCAGCGGCGACGAGATCTCCGGCCTGCGCTCGGTCGACTCGCTCGAGGTGGAGCTGCTCCACGCCGGCACGGCGGAGCAGAACGGTCATCTCGTGACAGCAGGGGGGCGGGTGCTGAACGTCACGGGGATCGGTTCCTCTCCGGCCGAGGCGCGTGAGCATGCCTATGCGGCGGCCGACCGGATCCAGTTCGACGGTAAGCAGCTGCGCCGTGACATCGCCGCGCGCGCGGTGGACCGCGTGGAGGCGTGATGGAGGAGGTTCCGGCACCGGCGAGCCCAACCCCGGCACCGGGGAGCGGCACGCCAC
>JACCUO010000035.1 GCA_013811765.1 Thermoleophilaceae bacterium
CCCCTGCTCGGCGGACTCGAGCAGGAACGACGGTCCGCCCCCGCGAAGTTTGAGATAGGCGGAGACCGGCGTCTCGCAATCGGCGATGAACGTGTGGCGAAGCGGTACGAGCGTGGTCGACCGCGCAAGCCCGCGTACCTCCTCGAGGCTCGGCGTGATCTCGAGCTCAGCCACGACGGCCATTGAGCACCTCGCAGGCATCGCTGAGCTTCATCCCTCGCGAGGCCATCAGCACGGCGAGGTGGTACAGCACGTCCGCGGCCTCCTCACGCAACCGCTCGTCGGACTCGCCCGCCGCCGCCCGCGCGACCTCATCGGCCTCCTCGCAGACCTTGTCCCCGATCCTGGGCGGGTCCGCAAGCAGCTCCGCGGTGTAACTCCCGGCCCCACCGCCGGCCTGAGCGGCTTCGATCCGCTCGGCGATCGTCCGCTCCAGCGCGGCGAGCGCCTCGGCGGGCTGCGGCTCCAGCTCCCCGCGGTAAAAGCAGCTGCGCTCGCCGGTATGGCAGGCCGGGCCCGAGGCGTCGACGAGGGCTACGAGCGCGTCCTCGTCGCAGTCGTAGCGCAGCGCCCGCAGGCGCATCGTGTTGCCCGAGGTCTCGCCCTTGCGCCACAGCTCACCGCGGGAGCGACTCCAAAAGTGCATCGCACCGGTCTCCCGCGTGCGTGCGAGCGCCTCCTCGTTCATGTAGGCCAGCGTGAGCACCTCGCCCGTGCTGGCGTCTTGCATCACGCACGGCACGAGGCCGTCCTCGTCGAAGCGAATCGGGTCCACGCGAGAATTGTCCATCAACCGCAGCGGAGGTCCACGACCTCTATCTCACCTTGCAGCGCCACGATCTCCGGATCGCCGGTCAGAATGGGCGCGCCGTGACGTTGGGCGGTGGCGACCGCAAAGCAATCGGCGTACGAGATCCCGCCGCCGGCCTTGACGCGGGCCGCGGCGATCACCATGTCAGGATCGGCGAGCTCGGTCCTCAGGCTCCGTCGCAGGAGCTCGATCGCGGACGCGGCGCGGGTCTCCCCCACGCGGCGAACCTCCTGATAGTAGACCTCACCGAGATTGATCCACGAGGCGAGGGCCGTCCCGGCGTCGATTGCAGCCTTCACGCGAGGAGCAGCCGGCTCGCGCTTCAGCAGCGCAAGCATCGCCCATGCGTCGAGTACCTGAATCAGGATCTGCGCGCTCGCTCGCGCTCGTCCCAGTAGGCGATCTTCCGCTCCTCGCGCTCGAGCTCACGCCGGTGCTCCGCTTCGATGTCCGCGGTGCCCGCGCCGTCCTCCAGCAGTCCGAGCAGTGCTTCCCCAGCCGGCAGGCGACGGACGCGCGCCTCCCCGTCGACCGCCTCGACGACGACCTCGTCGCCGGGCCTGATCGCAAGCTGATCACGAACCGCCTTGGGAATGACGACCTGGCCCTTTGGCCCGACCTTCGTTGTGGTCATACGAGTGAGTATAACCGCTCAAGTCCTATTCAATGCCGAGCCGGTCCAGGAGCGCGTCGTCCCGGCGCCATGCCTTGCGCACCCGCACGCGGAGCTCAAGGTGCACGCGCCGGCCCAGCGAGGCCTGCAGCTCCTTCCGGGCTGCGCTCCCGATCGCCTTGATCATGGTGCCCCCCGCCCCGATCAGGATCGCCTTCTGCGAGTTTCCCTCCACCCAGAGAAATGCCTCCAGCTCGAGCAGCCCGTCCTCGCGCTCGGTGAGCTCGCCAAGGTCGACCTCAACGGCGTGGGGGAGCTCGTCGCGGGTTCGCAGCAGCACCTGCTCGCGGATCAGCTCGGCCAGGTGCACGCGCTCCGGCGCGTCACTGCGGTCCTCCGCCGGATAGAGGAACGGGCCCTCCGGCAGCAGCGTCACGAGGTACTGGACGAGCTCGGGCACTCCCTCCCCGGTCCTCGCGCTGATCGGAAAGATCTCGGTGTCGATGTTCAGCCCCTCGGCCGCCAACAGCGCGTCCAACGTGCGTTTCTTGCTCAGCTGGTCGACCTTGTTCACCGCGACGACAGCCTTGAGCCCGGCGCCGCGGATGGCCCGGGCGATGAAGCGGTCGCCCTTGCCCACCTGCTGCTCGCCGTTGAGCGTGAACAGCACGGCGTCGGCGTCCTTGAGGGCGCGCTCGACCGAGTGCTGCATCCGTTCGGTCATCGGGTCGCGGGGACGCTGGACGCCGGGGAGGTCGACCAGCACTAGCTGCCAATCCGCCCCCGTCGCGATGCCGCGGACCTCGCGGCGGGTGGTCTGGGGCTTGTCCGAGACGATGGCCACCTTGTCGCCCACGACACGATTCACGAGGGTGGACTTTCCGGCGTTGGGACGTCCCGCAAGGGCCACGAAGCCGCTGCGGGTCATCGGAGCGAGGCCACGACCCGATCCTGGAGCGCCAGCATGTCGCCCGAGTCGGTCTCGTGGTCGTATCCGCACAGGTGCAGCACGCCGTGCACGACGGTCTCCACGAGGTCCTCGACGTGCTCGGGGCAGATCACCACGTCACCCAACTCTCTCGGACCGGGCGACTGGCCGGCCCCGTCCACCGGAAAGGACAGGACGTCCGTGGCCCGGTCTATCCCGCGGTGACGGCGATTCAGCTCGCGGATCGCCTCGGGGGCGACCAGTTCGACAGCCAGGTGGCCCTCGGCGACCCCGGCCGCCGAAAGGGCCGCTTCCGCCGGCGGGCGAACCAGAGATGCGTCCCCTGCGATGACCTCGACCTCTATCAGACCGTCTTCCGGGCGCGTCGAAGCTCCGGCGCCTGGGTCTCCGCGTAGTCGGTGTAGGCCTCGACGATGCGCTGCACGAGCTTGTGGCGGACCACGTCCTCGCCGCCGAAGCGCACGAACTCGATGCCCTCCACCTCGGCGAGGATCTCGCCTATCACCATCAGGCCGGAGCGCTGCTCCTTCGGGAGGTCCACCTGGGTGACGTCGCCCGTCACGACCATCTTCGAGCCGAACCCGAGCCGGGTGAGCACCATCTTCATCTGCTCCGGAGTGGTGTTCTGGGCCTCGTCGACGATGATGAAGGAGTCATTCAAAGTCCGGCCGCGCATGAAAGCCAGTGGCGCGACCTCGATCACGCCGCGCTCGAGGTGCTGGTTGACCTTCTCGGGCTCGAGCATGTCGTAGAGCGCGTCGAACAGTGGCCGCAGGTAGGGGTCCACCTTGGCCATCAGGTCGCCCGGCAGGAAGCCGAGGCGCTCGCCCGCCTCCACGGCCGGGCGGGTGAGCACGATCCGCTTGACCTCCCGGCGCTGGAGGGCCGCCACCGCCATCGCCACCGCGAGAAATGACTTGCCGGTACCCGCCGGCCCTATGCCTACCGCGATCGTGTGGTTGCGGATGGCGTCGACGTAGCGCTTCTGGTTCACCGTCTTCGGCGCGACCTTGAGCCCCCGGTGGCGCCAGACCACATCCTCGAGGATGCGGCTCGGGCTCTCGTGGCGGTCGAGCGCGCTCCCGATCGCCTCGATCGTGCCGGGCGCCACCTCATGTCCCTGGACGACCAGGTCGGTGAGCTCTCGAATGACCGTCTCCCCCATCGCCACGTCAAGCTCCGCGCCGTCGAGGGTGAGCACGTTGCCGCGCAGGTAGACCTCGCACTCCAGATGGTCCTCCAGGGTGCGCATGATCGAGTCGTTGGCGCCCACAAGCTCGGCGGCGACTTCGTTGGTGAGCTCGAGTTGCTTACGAGGCATCCGTTACGGGGTGAGCAGCTCCTTGACCGCGTCGCTCACGCGGCGACCGTCCGCCCGGCCCTGCACTCGCGGCATCACGATCGCCATCACCTTGCCCATCTCCTTCGGCGAGCTCGCTCCCAGCTCGGCCACCACATCCCCCACGATCGCGTGAAGCTCCTGGTCGGGCAGCTGGGCCGGCAGGTAGGCCTCGATCAGCTCGGCTTCGCGCTCCTCGTCCGCAGCAAGGTCGTCCCGGCCGGCGTCGCGGTAGGCGGTAGCGGACTCGAGGCGCCGCTTGCGCTCACGCTGGAGCACCTGGACCTCGCCCTCCTGCGAGCCGTCCTTCGCCGCCTTCTGGAGCTCGGAGACCACCAGGCGAAGCGCGCTCGCGCGCTCGCGGTCCCCTGCCTTCAGCGCGACCGTGACATCGGACTTCACCTCTTCCAACAGAGCCATAAGGTGAAGTGTAGGACGCATGGCCGAGCTCAAAGCCGTCACCTTTGACTGTTACGGGACCCTCGTGGACTGGGAGGGTGGCCTCGGCACGTTCCTCTATGACGTGGCGCGACGCGCCGGGGAGCGCGCTCCCGAGCCGGGCCACGAGCTGCGCGAGCGCTGGGAGGAGATCCAGTTCGAGCTGATCCAGCGCGAGTACCGCAGCTACCACGACATTCTCGTGGACAGCCTGCGCACGTGGGTCGGAGAGCGTGGCCACCGCTGGAACGAGACAGACGGTGAGGCCCTTGAGCGGGCGATGCAGAGCTGGCAGCCCTTTCCGGACACCGTGCCGGCGCTCCAGCGCACACAGTC
>JACCUO010000237.1 GCA_013811765.1 Thermoleophilaceae bacterium
GAAGGGATTGGTCGTCATTGTCAGAACGACCTTCGAGCTGTCCTTCGGGTCGCGAAACGCCCAGGTGTCGCCGAGATCCGATCCGTGATCCTGGGCCAAGGTCGGCGAGTCGATGTGGTCGGAGGACTGCGCGAAGGGCGAGGCGGCGATCGCCGCGGCGGCGCTCAGCGCGGCGACGCTCAGGGCTGGAGCGAGCTTCTTGATGGGCGGTGGGTTCATGGGCGGGTTCTCCTGAGAGGTGGGTTTGTCGAGCTGAGAAGTGCGACTATCGAGCAGTGGTCTTACGCGCGGCTTACCAGTGGTCTTACGCGCGGCTTACATCACCGGGCCTTCCGTTCAAAGCGGCGAGCGGGTTCGACGCGCGGTGGCGGGTCTACCTCTCGTCGGTTTCGCGTGAACGGACGGGGCTCGCGCGGTGGCGAGATGCGGGAGATCTGAGCCGTCGTCCGGCTCAGCGCGACCCGTAGCTACCCCCGGCATGGCGTTCATGAGCGTGTAGGTCTCCAACCGGCAAACCGTAAGCAGTCCTCGCCGACACCCCAGGGCGGGATGGGCACCGAGGGACCGCGCACCACGGTCGGGGTCGCCGCACTGTCCGACGACGACGGTCGCGCAGGTGCCGTGTTGGGCGCGGCCGACAACCCGCATTAGGCTGGAGTCGTTGCTCGACGAAAAGCAGAAGCGCCGGCAGCGCCCGCGCGGACGATCGCTCTCGGCGCGAAGCAGAAGCAGCGGCGTCTCGAGAAATCCCGTCCGGTCGCGGCTCGGTCTCCCATTCGGCGTGGAGGCCCTACGAGACACATTAGGCCGGTATCAGCCGCGGCAGGCAGTGAGGAGGCGACCCTGGGGATCTATGCGCACACGATGCGCCGCTGGGACGGCGAGAAGGAGCGCCTCCACGCGCTCGTCACGGGCCAATCGGCCCCGCGATTGGGCACTGGTGCCCAATAGCCGCCGAAAAAGCCCGACCCCGACGCCATCCTCGACGACGCGAAAACCCCTCCTGAGCGGGGCCTTCACCACCATGGGCGCGGCTGGTTTCGAACCAGCGACCTCTCGCGTGTGAAGCGAGCGCTCTCCCACTGAGCTACGCGCCCGGGAGAGCGGGGGAGTCTAGAAGCACGTCGCCGCTGGAGTCAGGCCGAATGGGTCCTGGCCAGCTCGCGTAGCCGCTCACACTCGCGCCTGATCTCAGCGGGGCGCGGCGCGGCGTCCGCATTCAGCTCTTGGATGCGGTCCGCCGTCGCCACCACCTCCTCGGCGAGGGCGGCGGAACCCGGCCTGCGAGAGCCCGCGCGGGACCGTGGGTCTGCGTCCGTGGCCGTGGCCGGGCCCTGCAGACGGCGGACTATCGGCACCAGCGCTGTGGTGAGCAGCAGCGCGATGACCAGCACGCCGAACACCTCGGCCAGTCCCTCGTCCACGTCGTCGAGGGCTCCGCTGGCCGGCAGGCCGGCCACGAACGCGTCCAGAACCCCGAGCGCGATCGAGACGCCGGTCAGCAGCACCACCGCCTCGCTGTCGCCTCGACGGCGGCCGCCGATCATCAGCGACGCGTGCGACGCCGCGAGCGTGGCCAGCGCGATGCAGCCCCAGAGGCGCGTGAGGCCATCGGACCCGAAGTCGGTCCACAGCAGCACCACGAAGAGCACGAACGTCGCGGCCGCAAGGCCGATTGTGAGGTTGCCGAGCGTCTGCTTGGCACCGTGCGCCCGCAGGCGCAGCGAGCCGCCCGAGGCGGCCAGCGCGCTGCACAAGGAGAAGCCGAGGCTCGTCCCGATCACTCGCCAGTCCGTGTCGTCGAACTCCCCCGAGAGCAGCGCCACGCTGGCCGTGACGGCCGCAACCAATAGTCCGGCCACCAGCGTCCAACCGACGAACTTCCTGATCGGGATCGGTTCCCGCGCCGATACCTGCCTCACCTTCAACTCCCTTCTGGTGCCCCAATGCCTAGCACGATGGCGCTACCATCGCCCGTGGACCGTGCTAGGCGGGGATGTAGCGGAGCCCTATACCCGCAATCCGCTCTAGCGGGGCTGAATTCCCGTCATAGGGGCTGAGGCTCTTGGGGTCAGTACGCCGGACTGAGGCGTCGATGGCCGGGT
>JACCUO010000247.1 GCA_013811765.1 Thermoleophilaceae bacterium
AAAGGGACGGCGCTCAACATCTTCGTAGCGGCGGCCGAGGGCCGTAAGCGGGCTTGGCTCGTGCAGGTCTTCTCGGCCCCGGGAGCGCGCTCGAAGCGGCTGGCAGAGGCCCAGGGGGCGATCGGTACGCTGCGGCTGTCGGGTTGACCGTGGCCTTTGCAAGCGAAAACCCATAATCGGGTCGACCATCCCTTTGCAAGGGAAAACCCGTAGTCTGTGTTTCCCGCCGCCCGTCCTTGGGCAATAGAATCGTGATAGCGGGAAAGTTTTGCGGGCGCCTGCGGGCGCTCGTCTGTTGCGGGGTTCACGGGGGCCGCGCTTATAACGGAAGACAGGGGAATTTCTTCATGCGCAGAATTACGGTAGGGGTCGTACTGATCGGATCTTTCGGGGCGCTATTGGCGCTCCCGCTGGTATCCACAGGCCAGGTAAACCTGGGTGCCCAGCTCCGCAGCGGGGTCAACCAAACGCTGACCAAGGCAAACACCGTGGCCGAAAAATTGCGGGAGGCGGAGCGCCTGCGTCGTGCGCGTGAGGCCGCAAGGCGCCGCGCCGCCACTCCGCGGGCTCCGAGCCCTGGACCTAAGGGCACGGCTTACACCCCGCCGATGCACGGCACCAACCCCCACGGTCAGGGCACCGTCGCCACTCAGGACGCTCCCCCCTCGACCCTGCGTCCGCTGCCTCCTGACACCGCCGGTGGCAACGGGGAGATCCTCGTGGCCGGCCGCTCACGCGGAGAGCAGAACGCGGACGGCTCCTACCGCGGTCACATCACGATCGCCGCCCTGCTCGGCAACGAGCTCGTGGGCGTGGACACCACCAACGGGCAGACCAAGGCCGGACCGCTCGATGCGGTCCAGCAGGGCATCCTCACCCCGCTCTGCAACGCCACCACACAGGGGATCTGCCTTACGGCGCTGACGGCCAACTCGGCCACGACCCCGACGGGATCGAACAACAAGTTCTCGGCCGCGACCGCGGCGGTGGGCGGCCCCACGGGCGTCAACGCCGGCATCGCGAGCTCAAACGGGAACATCAACCAGGACGCAAACTGCCAGACCGCCCGCGGGGACTCGAACGTGGCTAACGCGAGCGTCGGGGGCCCGACGGGCCTCGCCGCCGATGCCATCGAGGCCACCAGCACAAGCCAGGAATGTAAGAGCGGGACCACGCAACAGACAAACACCTCGAAGGTGGTCAACCTCCGGGGCGCGGGAGTGGCTGTTCCGCCGCTGATCTCGCAGGCCTGTGCCAACGGGACGCCCGACTCACCGGCGCTCGTGAACATTCTGCTCCCGGCGGTCTGCAACGCCGACGAGTCCAACAGCGCGCAGGCGGGCCCGGTCAACGGCATCCGCGAGGGCCTGACGACGTTCGTCCTGGACATCGGCGGCAACGCGCTGCTCAAGACCACCACAGGAGCGTCCGAGAGCCGTGCCGTGATGAAGCCACAGTGCTCGGACGGCAAGGACAATGACGGTGACGGCAAGATCGACTTCCCGGCCGATCCTGGCTGCTCCTCAGCACTGGACGACGATGAGACCGACGCCAAGAAGAGCGCAACCAAGGCCGCGTGCGAGGACGGCGAGGACAACGACGGCGACGGGAAGGTCGACTTCCCCGACGATCCTGGCTGCTCGTCACGTAAGGACGACTCCGAGGAGAACGCCGACAAGGCCGCGTGCGAGGACGGCAGGGACAACGACGGCTACGGGAGGGGCGACTTCCCCGACGATCCTGGCTGCTCGTCACGTAAGGACGACTCCGAGGAGAACGGCGGTGGCGGCTCGGCGGGCGCCAGTGCTGCCGACAACCCGGGTGATCGCAAGAGCCTTGCCTTCACCGGCACGAACCTGCTGCTCACGCTGCTGATCGGCTCGCTGGTGCTGCTGGTCGGGCTCGGGCTCCGCTCGCTCGTCGGCCGCGACCGGCTGGCGCCGGGGCGGCGTTCGGCCTAGAGGCTCACTGAAGGTCCGGGCGGGAGGTCCTCTCCGGAGGATCTCCCGCCCGCTGTTCTCTGCGCCTTGGGACGCCGCGCGGAGCACAGCGCGGCTGTGGCGAGGCGGCCGGGCCGCTTCGTCATAATCAAGGCCGCATGGACCCGTCCCGAAAGCGCACGCTCCGCCTGGTCGTAGCACTGGGCGCCGCGCTCATCCTGGCCGGCGCCCTCGTCTACACGAGCTTCAGCGCCTCGACAGAGGCCAGCACCCCCTCGCAGGTCGTGGCCTCAGCCGAGCCCGGACGCTCTTACGAGCTGACCGGCAAGGTCGTGAAGGACTCCGTGAAGCGCGACGGCGACCGGCTGCGCTTCGTGATCCGCGACCGCGATGGCACGGCATCGGTCCCTGTGCGATACGAAGGCGTCGTCCCCGATCCGTTTCGCGAGGGTCGCGAGGTCATCGTCTCAGGGGAGATGAAGAGCGGTAGCTTCGTGGCCGAGCGTGACTCGCTGGTCACGAAGTGCCCCTCGAAGTTCACAAAGGAAAAGACCGCCTCGTCCCGCGGGACGAGCGCAGCCCGATGATCGGGCGAGCACCGCACCGATTCGGTCGCTGACGTGGCGGGCATCGGTTCCGCCTGCCTCTTCGCCGGCCTCCTGACCACGCTCTACGCCGCCGCCGCCTCGATCTACGGCGTTCGCACCGGGCGGCGGGCGTTCGTGGTCTCCGGCCGGCGCGCGATCTACTGCCTCGCCGGCCTGATGGTTGCGGCCACGGCGGTCCTGCAGCTGGCCTTCCTTCGCTCCGACTTCTCCTACGCGCTGGTGGCCGAGGGTTCCTCCACCGACACGCCAACCTTCTACAAGGTCACCGCCATGTGGGCCACCCAGGATGGGTCGCTGCTGCTGTGGGCGCTGCTGCTCTCGCTCTTCTCGAGCGCGGTCCTGTTCCTCACGCGCCGGGGCCTGCGGGAGATCGCCCCGTACGCCACCGCCGTGCTCGCCGTGGTTGCCGGCTTCTTCCTCTTCCTGATGGTGGGCTGGGAGAACCCCTTCGGGACCCTCGCGAACCCACCTGCGGAGGGCAGCGGCCTGAACCCGCTGCTGCGCCACCCGGCGATGATGATCCACCCACCGATGCTCTACACGGGCTATGTGGGCTTTGCGATCCCGTTCGCGTTCGCCGTCGGGGCGCTGATCACGCGGAACACGGGTGCCGACTGGATCCGCGCCACGCGCCGGTTTGCGCTGGTGGCCTGGACGTTCCTCGGTACCGGCATCATGCTGGGGGCCCTCTGGTCCTACACCGAGCTCGGCTGGGGCGGCTACTGGGCATGGGACCCGGTGGAGAACGCGTCCCTGATGCCGTGGCTGACCGGCACGGCGTTCCTGCACTCGATCATGGTGCAGGAGAAGCGCGGGATGCTGAAGGTGTGGAACGTGTCGCTGATCGTAGGCACGTTCGTGCTGGCGCTGGTCGGGACCTTCCTCGTGCGATCGGGCATTCTCGACTCGATCCACGCCTTCGGCGCGTCGACCATCGG
>JACCUO010000041.1 GCA_013811765.1 Thermoleophilaceae bacterium
GCTTGGTGCCTTCGTCAATCTCGTTGGCGTTGTCAACACCGTCGTGGTCGGCGTCCTCGTCGTCGTCGGTGACACAGTCATTGTCGGTGTCCGCGACACGTGGGTTGGTGCCAGAAAGACGCTCCGCACGGTTAGACATACGGTCGTGGTCGGGGTCAGACGAATGACTGAAAGCCACCGCCGGGATGGCCAGCGCAACAAGCGCAGCCAGAACAACAAGTAGTCGAGTCATCGGCATGGGGCTCCTGTCAATAATGAGCGTACAACCACTACAACGCCCGCCAGCTACCCAAAGTCACGCAGGAACGCGCCACCGGACAACGTCTTAACACCCACTCAACAGTGCCTCCCGTAATGGGCAGCGGGGCGCGGGCCTCCTCGGGCGAGGGCGTCGAAGGCGAAGTGCGCGCCAGTCTGCGCGCCAGTCGGTAGCCCGCGGAGCTTTTCAGCACCGGAGGGAGAAATGCTGACTGCGAGGGTGAGGCTGAGGCGTGGAGCCAAGAAATCCGACGTTCGAGCGGCTTCGCGGAGTGCTAATGGACCCCGAATGGACCCTCGGCGAGTCTCGGCGGCATGGTTAGGGGGTGCTGATTTGGCTTGCAGTGCGGAATCTTGGAGGGTGAGCGACGGGACTCGAACCCGCGACCGCCTGGACCACAACCAGGAGCTCTACCAACTGAGCTACGCCCACCAGGACGAAGACGAATCTAGCAGCGGGTGCAGGCTGGAGTCAGCTGCGCTCCGGCACGCCGACCGGCACCGTGTCCTCGGCTATCGCCTCGACGGTCTCCTCCAGCTCCTCGTCCTCCTCGCCCCCGCCGCAGACGATGTTGAAGCATCCGGTGCCCAGGTTGGGATCGGGCCTTATCGGCAGGCCTCTGATGGTGTCCCACCCCAGTCGCTCGACCTCGTAGGGGTTCATGGCCACGGCGACGGCCGGGTACTCGCAGGTGCGGTCGTGCTGGTCGATCGCGCGGCTGATCGCCTCGAGGTTCTTGGCCTCTGACGAGCTCACGGGCCTCCCAGCCTCTCGGTGGACTGCTCGATCGTCCGGCGTAGGCCCTCGCGGACATCGATCTCGGGCTCCCAGCCGAGCAGGTCCTTCGCGCGAGTGATGTCCGGCTGGCGCACCTGGGGGTCGTCCACCGGGAGCGCCTCGAAGACGATCTCAGAGGAGGAGTCGGTTAGCTCGACGACGAGCTGGGCCATCTCGAGCAGCGACATCTCGTTCGGGTTGCCGATGTTCACAGGGTCGTGCACCTCGGACTCCGCGAGCAGGACGAGCCCCCGGATCAGGTCGTCGACGTAACAGAAGCTGCGCGTCTGGGAGCCGTCGCCGAAGACGGTCAGTGGCCGGTCGGTGAGCGCCTGGCTGAGGAAGGTCGGGATGGCGCGGCCGTCGTTGGCACGCAGCCGAGGACCGAAGGTATTGAAGATCCTCGCGATGCACGTATCCACCCCCTGCTGGCGCAGGTAGGCCATCGTGAGCGCCTCGGCGTAGCGCTTGGCCTCGTCGTAGACCCCGCGCGGCCCGATCGGGTTCACGTTCCCCCAGTAGGTCTCGGGCTGCGGGTGCACCAGGGGGTCCCCGTAGACCTCCGAGGTGGATGCCAGCAGGAAGCGGGCGCGCTTGGCCTTCGCCAGGCCGAGGGTGTTGTGCGTTCCGTAGGCGCCCACCTTCAACGTGTGCAGCGGCAGCCTCGCGTAGTCGATCGGGCTGGCCGGGGAGGCCATGTGGAAGATGACGTCGATCGCCTCCTCGACCTCGTAGTGCCCGGTTATGTCGATCATCTTGAACGCGAACTCATCCGAGCGGATGTGCTCGATGTTCCGCAAGGAGCCCGTCTCCAGGTTGTCCACGCAGATCACCCGGTGCCCGCGGGCCAGCAGGTAGTCGCAGAGGTTCGAGCCGAGAAAACCGGCGCCGCCGGTCACGAGTGAGGTTGGCATTGCCCCGAGGGTACAACCAACCCATAGGATCGGCCCTGCCAGGAAAGGGCGAGATGAGGGGACGACGAAGAAGGGAGCTGCGGTCGCGGCCGCCACCCCCGCCCAAGGGCGGCAGGTGCGCCTCGTGTGGCTCGGATGACCGGGTGGAGATCCACCAGGTCGGTGCGATCGAAGGCGGCACACCACTGTGCCGGACGTGCCTGCGCAAGGTCACGGCAAGGCGACCCGGCAGCCCGTCCTGACCTCTGCGCCCTACCCGCTACCGCCCACACGCGCGGCGGGCTTGGCCGGATCGCCCTCCCCGCGCAACCGTCGCCGCAACTCGACGCTCGTACCGGCGTCCCCGCTATCCACGCTCACGTGGTCCATCAGGCCCCTCATCAGCGCGATCCCCTTTCCACGGTCTCCCTCGATCGGCTTGCGCCAGCCGCCCGTGTCGCTGACCGTGAGCACGACCTCGCCGTCGGCGAGCCTGGCCTCGAGCACCATTAGAGCCTCGCCGAACCGGTACGCGTGCTCGATGGCGTTCGCGCAGGCCTCATGGGTGGCGAGCTGAACCTCCCAGGCCTCCTTCCCGCTCGCCCCCGCCTGCTCCAGCCAGCGCCCCAGCATCCGCCGTGCATAGTGCACGGAGGAGGGGTTGGTCGGCAGCTCCAGCCGTAGGAGCTCTTGCGGCAGTGCCAGGGTCCTGAAGGCCAGGAGAGCCACGTCGTCCCTCGCGGGATGGCTGCCGAGCAGTGACCCGACCACGTGGTCGCAGAGTGCCTCCGGCTCGGCGGGCCCTGCCACGACCGCCTCGCGCAGACGCTCGAGGCCGGCAATCAGGTCTTCGCCGGGCACCTCCACGAGGCCGTCGGTGTAGAGCATGAGCGTCGACCCCCCTTCAAGCCGGGCCGCGCCCTCGGCGTACTCGCCGTCCGTGCGAACCCCCAGAGGCGTCGAGCGGCCCTCCCACAGGAACTCGGCGCCGCCCTCGGGTCCGAGGAGCAGCGGAGGGAGGTGCCCTGCGCTCGCGTAGCGCAGCTGGGCCCAGTCGGCGTCGATCACCGCGTAGGTCACCGTGGTCATCTGGTCTGCTTGGAGCCGGCTTACGAGGTGGTCGAGCTTGGCGAGCACCGCGGCGGGTCCCGGCTCGGTGAGCGCGTAGGCGCGCAGCGCGTTGCGGAGCTCGCCCATGGTCGAAGCGGCCCCGATCCCGTGCCCGACCACGTCCCCCATGGCGAGCCCGATGCCACCGTCATCCAGCTCGATGGCGTCATACCAGTCGCCCCCCACGTCGGCTCCGCCCGGCTGGTAGCGGGCGGCAATGGATATCCCGGTTCGCCGGGGCATGTGGTCGGGCAGCAAAGATCGCTGCAGGGTCTCGACGATCTTGTGCTCGCGCTCGTAGGCGGCCTCGGCCTCCGCGCGGGCAGCCCGCTCGCGGAGACGCTCTGCCCGCTCGCGCTCTGCCCGTTGGCGCTCGGTCACATCCTCCAGCTGGGCGATGAGCTGCCGGCCAGACCCGCCTTGGGAAACGGTCGCGGCCACGCTGAGCGCCACGTCGAGCACGCGTCCGTCGGCGTGCACGAAGCGCCGCCCGGCCCGGTGGACCCTGCGCCCGCCCTCCCCCATCTCCTCCAGCGCCGGAAGGTCCTCCCCGCGCTCCTCCGGATGCACTATCGAGTCCCATCGCCTCCCGACGAGGTCGGCATGCGGATGCCCCAGCATGTCCCCCAGAGCGCGATTGACCTGCAGCAGCCGGCCCTCCGGCGAGACCAGGGCCATTCCGCTGGGAGCATTGTCGAAGGCGGTGCGGAAAAGCTGCTCGCTCTCCTGAAGCGCGGCGGTCTTCTCGTGGAGGTCGATGAACACGGACACCTTCGACCGGAGCACCGCCGGGTCATAGGGCTTCAGCAGGTAGTCGACCGCCCCTTCGGAGTACCCGCGGAAGACCTGCTCTGTGTCCCTCGATATCGCCGTGACGAAGATGATCGGCAGATGGCGCGTGCGCTCTCGCTGCTTGATCAGAGCAGCCGTCTCGAACCCGTTCAGTCCCGGCATCCGGACATCCAGCAGGATCAGGGCGAACTCCTCCCGGAGTAGCAGCCTGAGCGCCTCCTCACCGGACGCCGCCGTCACTAGCTCTCGCTCGAGGGGCTCGAGGGCCGCCGAGAGCGCCACGAGGTTGGCGGGTTCGTCGTCGACCAGCAGTACCCGCGCGCGCCGCCCCGTCATCGCCGATCAGCCGTGAAGCCAGACCCGCATCAAGGACAGCAGCCGGTCGGTGTCGACGGGCTTAGCCACATAGTCGGAGGCCCCGGCCACGAGGCTCTTCTCGCGGTCGCCCTTCATCGCCTTGGCGGTCAGCGCCACGATTGGCAGCCGGCGGAACTCGTCCATGCCGCGGATGCGCCGAGTGGCCTCGTAGCCGTCCATCTCGGGCATCATGATGTCCATCAGAATGAGGTCCACGTCGGGGTTCTCCCGCAGGAGATCGATGCCCGCCTTGCCGTTTTCCGCATAGAGAATCTCCATGCCGCGGCTCTCGAGCACGCTGGCGAGCGCGAACACGTTGCGCACCTCGTCGTCTACGAGCAGGATCTTCTTACCCGCGAAGATCCCGTCGCCGTTACGTAGCCGCTCGAGCATCCTTCGCTTGTCAGCCGGGAGCCGGGCCTCCGGTCGGTGAAGGTGGAGCGAGGCCTCGTCGAGCAGCCGCTCGGGTGTGCTGCCGTCCTTCACGATCAACGCCTCGGCGTACTCCCTCAGGGCGTCTTCCTCATCTGGCGTGAGCTCCTTGGCGGTGTGGACGACCACCGGGAGGTCTTGCAAACGCTCGTTTTCCTTGATGGCCTCGAGCAGGCCGAAGCCCTGCATGTCCGGGAGCTTCAGGTCCAGCACCACGCAGTCGAAGGACCCCTTCTCGAGCTCGGCCAGCGCGTCCTCGGTCGAGCCAACGCTGCTCACAAGCACGTCGTCGCCCTCACCGATCAGTTCGACGATGCCCGTTCGCTGCCGCTCGTCGTCCTCGACCACGAGCACACTCTTGACCCTCTGCTCGACGAAGCTCTCGAGCTCTCCGAGCACGATCTCGAGCTCCTCCCCGCCGACGGAACGGTCCACGTGCCCCGCGGCGCCCGCCCTAAGCAGCGCCTGGTGCAGCGCCGGGGCGGCCTCGACGTAAACGGGGGTGTGGCGGGTCTGGGGGTGGCGTTTGAGGTGGGCGAGCGCGGAGACCTCGTCGGTGCCGTCCCCTTCGGCCACGAGGACGATGGCGTCGGGCGCGAACTCGTGGGCAAGCGCGATGCCCGACTCGGCCTGGGAGGCCGCGAGGCCTTTGAACCCGCGCTCGGCGGCGGCCTTGATCGCGCGAGCGGCTCGCTCGGCGTCGGGGCAGACCACCAGCAGCACCCGGTCACCGGCCTTGATGGTGGCGCGGTCGTCCGGCACGAAGGGCGTCGCGAGGGCCCGTTCGATCGCCGGGGCCGCTGGGTCCGCCGCACCTTGACCGTTCGAACGGTCACCCAGAGACGCCTGCAGCTCCTCGTCCTTGAACTCCCTGAGCGCTGAGCTAGCCGGCTCCGGGTCGATGGGCACGAACTCCGGCGGCAGGTACAGCCGGAACTCGCTTCCCTCGCCGGGCGTGCTCTCCACGTCCACCTCGCCGCCGAGCAGGCGCGCGTTCTCCCGCGAGATCGAGAGACCGAGACCGGTGCCGCCATAGGTACGGCTCGTGCCCCCCTCGCCCTGCTGGAAGGCCTCGAAGATCAGCCGTAGCTTGTCCTCCGGAATACCGACCCCGGTATCTCTCACCGCGAACGCCACGCGCCCGTCGGGCGCCTGCTTGAGGCAAAGCGTGACCTCGCCAAGCGCGGTGAACTTGAAGGCGTTCGAGAGCAGGTTCTTCAGGATCTGCTGCAGCAGTTGCTCGTCCGTGGTGATCGCCTCCGGGAGCCCCTCGCCCACCTCCACCTCGAACCGCAGGCCCTTCTCCTCGGCGACGGGCCTGAAGGCGCGCTCCATGAAGTCCCGCACCGCATCCAGCGCGATCGGTGCCGGACGCACCTCCATCTTGCCGGCCTCGATCTTCGACAGGTCGAGGATGTCGTTGATCAGCGACAGCAGTTCGCTGCCCGAGGAGTGGATCGTGCTCGCGTACTCGACCTGCTTCTCGCTGAGGCTGTGGTCCTCGTTGTCCGCAAGCAGCTTCGAGAGGATCAGCATGGAGTTCAGCGGCGTGCGCAGCTCGTGCGACATGTTGGCCAGGATGTCGCCCTTGTACTTGGAGGAGAGCGCGAGCTGCTCGGCCTTCTCCTGCAGCTCGGCGGACTGGCTTTGCAGCTCCTCCGTGAGCGACCGCGACTGCTCGAAGAGCTCCTCGCGCTTGGTGTTGGCGATGATCGTGTTGAGGCTCACCCCGATCGTCTCGGTGAGCTGCTCGAGAAACTGCAGGTGGACGTCGCTGAACGGGCGGAACGAGGCGAGCTCGATGACCGCCAGCACGTGCTCCTCGAAGACGACCGGCAACACGATGATGTTGGCCGGCGGGGCCTCCCCCAGCCCGGAGGTGATCTTGATGTAGTCCTCCGGCGGGTCGGTGATGAGGATGATCTCCTGCTCGAGCGCCGCCTGTCCCACGAGGCCCTCGCCGAAGCCGAACGGGCCCCGGCCGTGCTCCCGGCCCCCGTAGCCGTAGCTCGCGATCAGGCGCAGGTCCCGCGCCTCGCGGTCGCCGTCGGGGGACTCCGCGAGAAAGAAGGCTCCGAGCTGGGCGGAGACCGTGGGCGTGAGCTTGGACATGATCAGCGACGAGACCGTCTTCAGGTCGCGCTGGCCCTGCATCAGGCCCGAGACGCCCGCGAGGTTGGTCTTCAGCCAGTCCTGGTCAGCGTTCTCCTTCGTCGTCTCGCGCAGGTTGGCGATCATCTCGTTGATGTTGTCCTTGAGCTCCGCCACCTCGCCTTGGGCCTCGACGGCGATCGAGCGCGTGAGGTCGCCCTGGGTCACCGCCGTCGACACCTCGGCGATCGCGCGTACCTGAGTGGTCAGGTTGCCGGCCAGCTGGTTCACGTTCTCGGTCAGCCCGCGCCAGGTGCCCGAGACGCCCTCGACCTCTGCCTGCCCGCCGAGCTTGCCCTCGGTGCCGACCTCCTTGGCAACGCGCGTGACCTCGGCCGCGAAGGACGAGAGCTGCTCGACCATCGTGTTGATGGTGCGCTTGAGCTCGAGGATCTCGCCCTTGGCGTCAACCGTGATCTCGCGGGTCAGGTTCCCGTTGGCCACCGCCGTGGTCACCTCCGCGATGTTTCGCACCTGGTCGGTCAGGTTGCTGGCCATCATGTTCACGTTGTCGGTGAGATCGCGCCAGGTGCCCGAGACGCCCTTCACCTCCGCCTGACCCCCGAGCTTGCCCTCGGTACCGACCTCGCGCGCCACGCGCGTGACCTCGTCCGCGAAGGAGGAGAGCTGATCGACCATCGTGTTGATCGTCTCGGCCAGCTCCGCGACCTCGCCCTTGGCCTCCACGGTGATCTGCTTCGAGAGGTCGCCGTT
>JACCUO010000044.1 GCA_013811765.1 Thermoleophilaceae bacterium
CTACCTCGGCGCGTCGGTGGCCCCGGCCCTCCTGGCGGCCTTCGCTACCGGGGCGCTCCTGGGGATCGGGATCATGGTTCGCGAGGGCGCCGGCGGGAGAAAGAAGGGGGTGCCCTTTGCGCCATTCCTCGCGCTCGGAGGTCTCCTCGGCCTGCTGGCCGGGCCAGAGATCGTGGACCTCTACGCCGACCGCTTCCTGTCCTAGCGTTTAGGCATGCCCCCGGGACCTCTTCCATTTTCATGCCAGGGCTCGGGCAAATCGGTCAAGCGATTCGGATCCGTGCCGATACATGGATGGGAAGCACCTGTTGACCATGCCCATCTCCCTTCGCAAGAACTCCGCTCGCGGGACCGTCGGACTCGACATCGACGGACGCTTCCTCGCGGCAGTGCAGGCCGCCGACGGCCGTATCGAGCGCGCCGCGAGCGTTGAGCTCTCTGAGGGCGTCATCCGCGACGGCGAAGTCGCCGACCCTGAAGCGCTCGCTGCGGCGCTGAAGGAGTTCACGGCAGCCGCCGGGCTTCCGAGGAATGTACGCCTTGGCGTCTCGAACCAGCAGATAGTCGTTCGGCTGATCGAGCTTCCCGTGATCGAGGACGAGAAGGAGCGCGACGCCGCCGTGCGCTTCGAGGCGGCCGATGCGATCGCGATGCCACTTGACGAGGCCATCCTCGATCACCAGATCGCGGGAGCCGGCGTATCGGACGGCGGGACGCCGCGCATGCGGGTAGTCGTCGTCGCTGCGCGCCGCACGATGATCGACGGCCTTGTCACCGCCGCCAAAGCCGCGGGCCTCAAGCCGGTGGGCATCGATCTGGATGCATTTGCGCTCGTTCGCATGCTCGCGGAAGGCTCCCCGGCGGACGAAGCAGCGCGGGTCTTCTGTCACCTCGGCGGCGTGACCAACCTCGCGGTCGCGGTCGGGAGCTCGTGCCTTTTCGCCCGCCCGCTATCCGGCTCCTCGGAGAGCGTCACCGCGGCCTCGGAGCTCGCGGACGAGATTCGGCTCTCGATCGACTATTACATGACCCAGCCGCAGGCGCGCCCGGTAGACCAGGTCGTCTTCTCGGGCCCTGGCGCGCGTGACACCGCGCTGCTCGAGAGCTTGTCCGATCAGCTCGGCCTTCCCACGGTCGTCGCGGAGCCGCTCGGGAGCCTTGACGTGGCTGCTCTGGATAGTGACGAGGATCCGTACCGCTATACGGTTGCGGCGGGCCTCGCGCTCGGGGCGGCCGCGTGAGGCCCGTCAACCTCCTGCCCGAGCAGCATCGCGCCCGCGCGTCGTCCGGCAAGGCGGGCGGTGCCTACGTGGTGCTCGGCGTGCTGGCCGCGCTCGTCGTGATGCTGATGGTCTACGCCCTCAGCGCGAATCAGGTCAACTCGCGCAAGACCGACGAGGCCAAGGTCGCCCAGGAGGCCCAGCGCCTCGAGGCCCAGACGGCCTCCCTGAACCACTTCGGCGATTTCGCCCAGGTCAAGCAGGCACGGTTGACTTCGGTCCGCGAGCTGGCCGGTGGCCGTTTTGACTGGGAGCGGTTCATGCGCGAGCTCTCCCTGGTTCTCCCTCGCGGCAGCTGGATCAAGGACGTCGACGCCTCGGCTACCGGCGTCGCAGCGGCCAGTGGGCCGGCGGCCGGGCAGCCGAGTGGTCAGCCGAGCGCGAAGCTCACCGGCTGCACGCCGAAGCAGTCAGAGACCGCAAGGCTGATGGTGCGGTTGCGGCGCATGCACCGCGTTGACGACGTTGCCTTGAAGGAGTCGGCACAGGAGGCGGCCGGCGGAGCCGCGACGCTCGCCAACTGCGGGAAGCTATATGCCTTCGACCTCACGGTCAGCTTCCTTGCCGCGCCGCCGGAAGGCGCCGGCGAAAGCAAGCGTGTCCCTGCCTCGCTCGGGGGCGGATCGTGAGCCTGACCGACCGCGACAAGAAGATCGCCCTGGTCCTCATCCCCCTGCTTGTTCTCCTGGGCTACTGGTTCCTGCTCCTGGCGCCAAAACGCGACGAGGCCGCCAAGGCAGGCGCGGCGCTGGCGAAACAGGAGCAACGACGCGACGCCGCTCGGGAGCGCGAGAACGCGCTCACGTCCAGCAAGACCAGCTTCGCGGCCGACTATGCCGAGCTCGTCCGACTTGGTAAGGCTATTCCGAGCAGCGTCGACATGCCAAGCCTGATCGTCCAGCTCGACAGCGCCGCACGTGGAACCGGTATCAGGTTCGCGAAGATCGCCACCGGAGAGCGGACGGCCCCCGCCGCACCAGCGCCGACACCCCCGAAGGCCCCTGGCGAGGGGAATGGATCGCAGCCCGCCGCAGCCGGTGGCCAGGGCGCGTCCAGTGGTCCCGGCAAGGCGGCGGAGACAGCCGGAGGTGCGACGAACAACGCCAACGCCGCGAGCTCCCAACAGTCGGGAGTGAAGCCAAGCGACACGCAGACCTCGAGCCAGGCACGCGAGGGCGGAGTGCCGGTGGGCGGCGGCACGGCAACTCCCGGCGCCCCCTCGGGCTCGGCGGCTCCCGCCGTGCCCGGCCTCGAGACCGTTCCGCTCGAGCTCGAGCTCACGGGAAACTTCTTCAATCTTGCGAACCTCTTCCACCGGCTCAAGCGGTTCGTGAGAGTGGCGAATGATCGCGTGGTGGTCGGCGGGCGCCTGATCACAATCGACAGCCTCAAGTTCGCGAGCGATCCCCAGCTCTTTCCGAAGCTCAAGGCCGAGATCACCGCCACCGTCTATCTGTCCCCCAAGGCTGGCGGCACGACCGCAGGAGCCACGCCGCAAGGGCCTTCCACCACGGTTCCTGCTGCCGGCTCGACTCCGCCCGCGAGCGCCCCCACAACCCCACCCGCCTCGGCACCGGCCCAGACGCCATGAAGCACACGGCCCTCGACATCTGGGACGACCTGCGGGAGAAGCGCCTCTGGCCAGTGGCGGTTGCCCTCCTCCTTGCCGTGATAGCCATCCCCGTGATCGTGATGAAGCCAACGGAGGAGGCGCCACCCGCCGTGGCCCAGCCCGCGACCCCGCAAGCTCAAGGCACGCCGGCGGTGGCTGCTGCGGACTCCCCCGACAGCTCCACGCTTGGCCTCTTTGGAAAGAAAGATCCCTTCCGGCCCCCTGCCGCTGTGCTCAAGCCGTCGGTGAGCAGTGCCCCCGACACGGGTGCCTCGAAGGCCGGCCCCTCCCCATCGCCCCCCGCGAGCGGCGGCGCGCCCGCGACCTCAGGATCGGCCCCGGCCCCGCCCAGCGGCTCGGGTGGCTCCGGCCCCACGGGCGGTGGCAGCGCCCCCAGCTCTTCACCGGTGGCCAAGCGCCCGAGCACGGTTTACACCTACGTCATCGATATGGACTTCGGCAGAGTGGGCCATGTGCGGCTGCGACGGGGCCTCCCGCGTCTCACGATCCTCCCGAACGAGCGCAGTCCAGTTGCCGTGCTCCTCGGGGTGTCCGCCGGCGCCAGGCGTGCCGTGTTCCTGCTCAACCGTTCCTTCCAGCAGGGTGGCGAGGGGACCTGCCGGCCGAGTCGAGCGACCTGCACCTTCCTGCACCTCTCGACCGATCCGAAGAAGAACGGCCACCGCATTGTCGATGACAAGGGTGTCACCTACGTGCTGAGGCTCAGGGCCATTCGCCGTGTCACCGTGCGGGAGGCAGCCCGAGCCAGTCGCCGCAGCGCCCGCGCGAGCGCCGGCAGGGGGTCCCGCGAGGGCAACTTCCCCGTCTTCGCCGACGAGCAGCGCTAACCCCCCGCGTGCCTCGGGGCGGCAGAGTCCGCCAGTAGTGTGTGGAGGTCATGCCGTTTCGCTTTACCACCGCCGGCGAGTCGCACGGGCCCGGCCTCACAGCCGTGCTGGAGGGCCTCCCCGCGGGCCTCGAGCTGACCCCTGAGGACATCGACCGTGACCTCGCCCGCCGCCAGCTCGGCCATGGACGCGGCGGGCGCATGAAGATCGAGAAGGACCGCGCGGAGGTCACCTCCGGCATCCGCCACGGCAAGACACTCGGCGGTCCGATCGCCCTGCGGATGGCGAACCGCGACTACGCCAACTGGGAGGAGCGGATGAACCCGTGGCCGGTCGAGGGCGCGGTGGAGGAGGTGCACCTGCCCCGCCCCGGCCACGCCGACCTCGCGGGCGTACAGAAGTTCGGCTTCACCGACGTTCGGAA
>JACCUO010000290.1 GCA_013811765.1 Thermoleophilaceae bacterium
GATCACGGATCTCGCGCTCGCGCGTCTCGGCCTCTCGGCGCGTCCCGAACGTCTCGCAGCGCTGGCGGCCGGCCTCGTCGCGCCAGGTCACCTCGTAGGCAATTCGGCCCCGGGCGCGCTTGCGGGCGTGGACGCTCACGCCGAGATCTTACCGCCGATGTTGGGGGAAATGTTGGGGAATTGGCTTTTCGCGCCACTTCCGAAACGATGGTCCGGCTCAGAAACCCCCTGTTTCCAGCCCTTTCGTGAGGAGCCCTCTTCCGGACTCGAACCGGAGACCCCTTCCTTACCATGGAAGTGCTCTACCAACTGAGCTAAGAGGGCGCTGGCGAGAGCCTAGCGCGCCGCCAATCGGCGATGAATGGCGGGAGCAGGATTCGAACCTGCGTAGGCATAGCCAACCGGTTTACAGCCGGTCTCCTTTAACCACTCGGACATCCCGCCTGAGCAGGCGTGCAGTTTAGAGCGCCGCCTACGAGGCGTCCCGCAGGCGCTGGGCCTCGGGCAGGCACTCGAGCTTCTTCAGGGTGTTGTTCTCGATCTGGCGGATGCGCTCGCGCGTCACGCCGAAGGCGCGGCCCACCTCTTCAAGGGTGCGCGCCTGGTGGCCCGTGAGCCCGTAGCGCATCTCCATCACCTCACGCTCCCGTTGGGGGAGCGCGTCTAGGGCCGAGCGAACGTTCTCGCGGCGCAGGTTCTCGGAGGCCATCTCGAAGGGCGACTCGGCGGCCTCGTCCTCGACGAAGTCCCCGAGCTCCGAGTCCTCCTCCTCCCCGATCGGCTTCTCGAGGGATACCGGCAGCTGAGCGATTCGCAGGATGTCCTTCACCTCCCGGCTGGTCCACTGCAGCTCGCGGGCGATCTCCTCTGGCACCGGCTCGCGCCCGAACTCCTGGACGAGCTGCCGCTCAACGTGGATGACCTTGTTGAGCTTCTCCACCATGTGGACCGGGATCCGGATGGTGCGTGCCTTGTCGGCGATCGCGCGCGTGACGGCCTGGCGCACCCACCAGGTGGCGTAAGTCGAGAACTTATACCCGCGTCGGTAGTCGAACTTCTCGACGGCGCGGATCAGGCCCAGCGAGCCCTCCTGGATCAGGTCCAGGAACGAGAGCCCCCTGCCGAGATATCCCTTCGCGATCGACACGACCAGCCGCAGGTTGGCCTCCACCATCCGTTGCTTTGCCGCCATGTCGCCCCGCTCTATGCGCTTCGCGAGCGACACCTCCTCGTCTGCAGAGAGGAGAGCGACCCGTCCGATTGAGCGCAGGTAGAGCCGGAGTGAGTCCAGGCTGGGCTCCACCGTGAGGTCGATCTCCGCCTTCTTCTGGACGGGTGCGGGCCCGTCGGAGGAGGCCGGCTGCCCATCCGGAGGCGCCGCCACCGTGGGCTTGCCGTCCTGGGAGACCACATCGATTCCGTTCTCGACCAGGTGCAAGTGCAGGTCCCCCACCTGCTCCTTTGTGACTTCCACTTCGTCCAGGCAGGTAGCGATCTCCTCAAAGGTCAGAAAGCCGCGCTCGCGACCCTCGGTGACCAGCGCACGAAGCTCCTCCACCTCGAGGAACGGCGCCTCGGGCTGCTGGGCCAGTGCGACACCATCCTGTTTGTCTCTCAAACTCCTACTCCTTCGATGTCGCGGGCTTCGACCTCGAGCAGCGGCCAATATACCGTGATCGTGCCAAACCGCACGTCCCGCTCCCAGTATCGTCGTCAGGACGATGACCGAGATGACCGACCGCGCCGCCCAGCAGCCGAGCGATGTCCAGTCGCGCCGTCCAGCCACGCCTACGAGCCTCTCCCGCGTGGGCGTCAAGGACCTCGAGAAGGTGGTCCGCATCCGCGTCAATGACGCGGAACAGCTGTTCTACGCCCAGATCGAGTGCTTCGTCGACCTCGGATCGCTGCAAAAGGGCGCGCACATGTCGCGCTTCGCGGAGGTGGTGAACGGGGCGATCGACGAGGTGATCCTCGGCGAGACCTTCAAGGCTGAGATCCTCGCCCAGCACATCGCCGAGCGCGTGCGGGACAGGCAGGAAGGCCTGCGGGCGGAGGTCACGATCGCTGCGCGCTACCCGGAGCACAAGCATGCGCCGGTGTCCGGGTCGCTCACCCAGGAGATCTACACCTTGTACGGGTCGGCGGTGGCCTCGGCATGTGGAACCCGCCGGGTGGTCGGCGTGGAGGCCCAGGGCATGACCGCCTGCCCGTGCGCCCAGGAGATGGTGGCCTCACGAGCGCGGGAGCGCCTCGAGGACGACGGGTTCCCCGGGGAGGAGATCGAGCGGATCCTGCGCATAGTGCCGGTGGCCACCCACAACCAGCGCGGCATCGGAAGGCTGTACGTCGGCTGTCCGGAAGGCTCCAACCGATCGATCGAGGCCGCGACGCTGCTCGGCATCATCGAGCGTTCGATGAGCTCTGAGATCTACGGTCTTATGAAGCGGTCGGACGAGGTGGAGGTGGTGGAGAAGGCGCACATGCAGCCCCGCTTCGTTGAAGATTGCGTGCGCGAGATGGTGCGGATGGGAGTCGAGGCCTACGGGGACGTCGGCGGGGACGGGTTCCTGCTCGCCCGCCAGGAGAACCTGGAGACGATCCACCGACACAGCGTGGTGGCCGAGCGGTACGGGCTGATCGGGGACCTGGCGAGCGAGCTGACCGGCGAGGGCGGGGCCTCCCACCACGTGACGCTGCCGGAGTGGCTCGAGGGCCGGTGGCCGCCGGGCTGATATCTGCGGCAGCGAGCCAGGCTCCCTGCGGGGTCGGCTTTTCGGCCAGGGCGAGCTTTCCGGCTCGCGGAGGGCAAGGTGCGGCCCGAAAGCAAGTTGTATGCGCCAAACCTTGCAGCTCTCTCAGGACGCGGCATTGGTGGCCGCCCTTGCCGGCACCGCGATGCCGTTCTCGCACTCCGCGGAGGATCAAGCCGAGCGGTGGCTGCGCGCGCTGCGGATGCATGGCGAGGTGGGAATAGCGCTCCAGGCACTCGGGGTAGGCGAGGCCCCGCTGATGACCCGGTCGGAGCCGGTCAGCCGGCCTGCCGCCGCAGCGCCGCTGGACGAGGAGATCACGGAGCGGGTCGTGAGGCGCGCGGGCGAGTACGCGGCGGGGCGGGGAGCCGATTGCGTCTGCACCGTCGACCTCTTGTTCGCGCTGTTCGAGGTCTACGATCGCTTGATGGACCGTGCGCTCTACCTGCGCGGTGCCTCACGAGTGGAGCTGCTGGAGCGTCTGGCAACAGTGGACTGCGCGGTCGAGACCGGCCACTGACCTACTCCCCCGCCGGGGGTGGCGTCACCGGAGCGGCGCGCGAGACCTCCTCGAGCCTGCGCCGGAAGTTGAGGAAGTAGTCGGCACCGGAGACCACGGTGACGAGAACCATCGCGTAGACGAGCCCGAGCACCCATACGGCGTCCTCTTGCGGGGCGGCGATCAGGGCGAGCACCGCGGCCGACTGCACGATCGTCTTGATCTTGCCGAGCCCGCTCGCTGGTATCACGATCCCCTGCTGTCCGGCCGCGATGCGGAGCCCGCTCACGGCGAACTCGCGGGCGATGATCACCATCGCGACCCAGGCCGCCACCCGGTCGAGGCTCACAAGGGCCATCAGCGCCGCAGCGATCAGCAGCTTGTCGGCCACGGGGTCCATCACCTTGCCGAAAGTGGTGATGGACTCGCGGGAGCGCGCGATGTAGCCGTCCAACCCGTCCGTGAGGGCCGCCACCACGAACACCGCGGCTGCGATCGCGGGCCCGTCCTTGATCTCCTCCGTGAGCGCGACGACCAGTACCGGCACGAGAAGGATGCGCAGCAGCGTCAGGAGGTTGGGGAGATTGAGCGGGAACATTGGCCGGGTGAAGGGGTGGCGGGGACGCTGAGGCTACCCCGGGGCAGCCGCGCGACGGCGGCGGCTGAGGAGTTCGATTCCGAGGGTGCTCCCCACCGGCCCCAGCGGTGAGACCGTGGCGGCGAGCAAGGGCCACGGAAACACTCGCCGCCTGCAGCCCGCGGCGACTGCCAGGCACAACAGGATCCACCCCACGCCGTGTGACCAGCCGAGGACCAGCGCGGCATCCTCGCTCCAACCGCCGATCGCAAACGCCACGAGTGCCGAGAAGAGGCATAGCTCGAAGAGCGAAAACAGCCGGACCGAGGTGAAGTAGCTCACCCTTGAAGGGTAGGAGGGGGCTCGGGCGACCGGGCGCGCGCGAGCTGGCGCCGCAGCAAGACCAGACCCGCGAGCGCCATGACCACCATCACGGCGATCGCGGCCTTGGCCTCCGGGGCAGACAGGTCGTCGAAGTTGCCGCCGAGCGCCACGTAGGCGAACACCTTCGGGGTGCCACCGATCACGGTGGCGAGCCAGAGGACCGGAAGCCCGACCCGCGCGAGTCCCGCGGCGTAGTTGACCATGCCCCACGGCAGCCCGGGGACGATCCGGCTGAGGAAGATCGCGAGCAGGCCGTTGCGTCGCAGGAGCTGGTCGAAGCGCGGCGCGCGCCTCAGCACACGGCGGCGGAAATCCTCGCCCGCGATCACCCGCGCGGCGCCGAACTGGAGGGCGGCCGCGACGAGCACGCCGAGCAGCGCAAGCCCGGTACCCGCAGCCGTGCCGAAGAGCAGACCCGTCGCACCCGCCAGGATCGGCCACGGGACGAGAAAGTTGACGACCCCGAAGAGAAACGGCCACATGAAGGGCGCGGCGGGGCCGAGCTCCTGGCCGAACTCGCGGATGCGCTCGGACGAGGGCAGGTTGCCGGTCACGGAGAGCGCGA
>JACCUO010000293.1 GCA_013811765.1 Thermoleophilaceae bacterium
GTCGCCCACGATCTCGGCGGCGCGGTCGAAGTCCACATTCTCGTCGTGATCGCCCTCCTGCGCCTTCGTGGCCGGGGTGAAGATCGGCTCGGGCAGCTGCTCGGACTCCTTCAACTCGGCGGGCAGCGGGATGCCGCAGATCGTGCCGGTGGCCAGGTAGTCCTTCCACCCCGACCCGGTGACATACCCGCGGACAACGCACTCCACCGGCAGCATCTCGAGCCGCTCCACGAGCAGTCCTCGACCGCGCGACTCGGCCGGCAGCTCCGTGAAGGAGACCACGTGGTTGGGGCACAGCTCCCGGGTGCGCTCGAACCAGAACATCGAAAGACCCGTGAGCACCTTGCCCTTGTCGGGGATCGGCGTGGGGTGCACCACGTCGTAGGTCGAGATGCGGTCTGAGGCCACCAGCAGCAGCCGGTCGGTGCCCACGGCGTAGATGTCGCGGACCTTGCCGCGAGCCAGCAAATCCATGCCTTCGAGCGCGATTGCCTCACTCACGCTGCTGAGGCTAACAAGCCCCGCCGTCGCTCAGTCCGACAGGCCCTCCCGTCGCTCAGTCCGCGATCTCGTCGAGCCGGCCGACGATCTCCGCCGCATGGCGCACGAACGCCTCGGGGTCGAAAACCGCGTCCAGGTCGAGCTCGGGCGCTGCCTCGGCCAAGAGCCCGCGGAACGGCGTGCTCTCATGCCACGCGCGCTGGGCGTTCTCCTGCACCACGCGGTAGGCCTCGTCCCGGGACCGGCCCGACTCCACCAGAGCGAGCAGGGCGCGCTGAGAGAAGAGCGCGCCGTGCGTGGCCTCGAGGTTCTCCCGCATCCGGTCCGCGTGCACGGTCATGCCGTCCACGACCCGGACGGCCAGGTGATGGGCGTAATCGAGCAGGATCGTGGCGTCGGGCAACGCCACGCGCTCGACCGAGGAGTGCGAGATGTCCCGCTCGTGCCAGAGCGCCACGTTCTCGAGGCCGGCCTGGCAGTACCCCCGCAGCAGCCGCGCCACCCCGGTGATCCGCTCGGAGACGATCGGGTTGCGCTTGTGTGGCATCGCCGAGGACCCCTTCTGGCCCGAGCGAAAGGGCTCCTCCACCTCGCGGACCTCCGTGCGCTGGAGGTGACGGACCTCCGTGGCAAACCGCTCGAGCCCGGCCCCCGCCACGGCCACGCTCGCCAGCAGCTCTGCGTGGCGGTCACGCGCAACCACCTGGGTCGAAACATCCTCGCGCGCGAGCCCCAGGCGGCCGAGCACCTCGGCCTCCAGCTCAGGCCCTCCCGCCGCGTAGGTGCCCACGGCACCAGAGATCGCTCCCACCGCCGCCCCCTCGACCGCCCGCTCGATTCGGCGGAGGTTGCGATCCGCCTCGAAAGCGAACCCGGCCAACTTGATCCCGAACGTGGTCGGCTCCGCGTGCACGCCGTGGGTGCGTCCCACGCACAACGTTCCGGCGTGTTCGCGGGCCCGCCGCACGAGTGCATCGCGATAGGCGCGCGCGCCGGCGCCGAGCAGCCGCCCCGCCTGGAGGACCTGGAGTGCAAGCGCGGTGTCCAGCACATCCGAGGAGGTGAGGCCGTGGTGCACCCAGCGGCCCTCCTCTCCGACCGCGCCCGCGACCACGTCCACGAAGGCGGCCACGTCGTGATCGGTCACGCGCTCACGCTCCTTCACGGCCTCCACGGTGAAGGCGGCGCGCTCGCGGATCGCAATGGCATCGGCCGCCGGCACCGCGCCTGCATCGGCAAGCGCATCGGTGACGGCCAGCTCCACCTCGAGCCACGCCTCGAGCTTGCGCTGCTCTGACCAGACGGCCCCCATCTCGGGCCTGGTGTAGCGCTCGATCAAGGGCGCCGCCTCAGGGAACCACTAAGCGTCGAGAATCCTTGCCGCCAGCACGGCCGCGTTCCTGGCGGCGTCCACACCGACACAGCCGACCGGTACGCCGGGAGGCATCTGCGCGATGGCGAGCAGAGAGTCAAGGCCGCCGGCAACCGACGTGCGGGAGAGCAGGGGCACGCCGATCACCGGAAGGTCGGTGTGCGCGGCCACTACTCCGGGAAGGGCGGCTGCCAGCCCGGCGCCCGCGATGATCACCCGCAGCCCGCGCATGCGCGCGTTGCGCGCGTACTCGGCCACGACGTCCGGGTCGCGGTG
>JACCUO010000055.1 GCA_013811765.1 Thermoleophilaceae bacterium
ACGTCGAGGCCGATGACCTTCGGGACGTCCACCTGCTCGGGGCGCGTGAAGGCGTAGGCCATGAGCCCGATCAGCGCGAGCACGAGCAGCGCGAGCGCCGCCGCCGGCCAGCGCCGCCGGCGGTGAACCTCCTCCAAGGGCGGCTCGGTCGCGACGGTGCGCAAGGCCGTGGGAGGCAGCTCGGTCACCGGGACCGGCAGCGCTTCGAAGACCGCGGTGCTGCCGGTGGCCGGCGCGCCGTCGCCGTATGCCTCGACGTAGGGGCGGCACGCCTCCAAGGCCCCGGCGAAGTCCTCGCCGCTCTGCCAGCGCGCCGCCGGGTCCTTTGCGAGGGCACCCATCACGACCGACTCGAGGTTCGGCTCGATTGCCAGGCCCTCGGCTGACATCGGCGGTGGCGGCGCGGACAGGTGCTTGAGCGCGATCGAGACCGCGCTGTCACCCTCGAACGGCAACCGGCCGGTGAGCAGCTCATAGAGCATCACGCCGATCGAGTACAGGTCGGAGGCGGCTGTGACCGCGTGACCCTGGGCCTGCTCGGGGGAGAGGTACTGGGCCGTGCCCATGATCGATCCGGTCTCGGTCATCTCCGAGGCCCCCGCGCGGGCGATGCCGAAGTCGGTCACCTTGGCATGACCGCGGTCGTCGACGATCACGTTGTGGGGTTTGAAGTCGCGGTGGATCACGTCTTGGCGGTGCGCGAAGCCGGCGGCCTGCAGAATCTGCACCCCGAGGTCGATCACGCGCATCTGGTCCAGCGGGGCCTCGTCGACCACGATGTCCTTGAGCGTGCGTCCCTGCAGGCACTCCATCGCGATGTAGTAGGTACCGTCGTGCTCGCCGCGATCGAAAACCCCCACCACGTGGGGATGCTGGAGCCCCGCGGCGGCCTTCGCCTCGCGGCGGAAGCGCTCCACGAACTCGACGTCCTGGGCAAAGCGGCGGTGGAGCATCTTGAGCGCCACCTCCCGCCCGAGGTGGGTGTCCTCTGCCCGGTACACGTCGGCCATGCCGCCGGACCCGATCCGCCCGAGGACCCGGTAGCGGCCGTCGACCACGGTGTCCACGGCGACCTCCGTCATCCGCCCCCGCCTCCGATCAGCGCCTCGAGCACCCGCTTGGCCAGCGGCGCCGCCTCCGTGCCGCCCTGCCCCTGCGTGCGCTCGATCGTCACGGCCACGGCCATGCGGGGCCGGTCGATGGGGGCGAAGCCGATGAACCAGGCCTGGTTGGCCGTGGCGTTGTCCACCTCCGCGGTGCCCGTCTTGCCCGCCACGTCGATGCCGGACAGGGCGGCGGCCGTGCCGGTTCCCTCCCGCACCACGTTGCCCATCATCTCCGCGAGCATCCCGGCGGCCTTCTCGGACATCACGGTCGACTGCTCCTCCGGCTCGACCCTCTCCTTGACGCGCCCGTCCTTGCCGACGACCTTCTCGGTGAGCGCAGGACGCATGAGCTTGCCGCCGTTTCCGACCGCGGCAGCCACCATCGCCATCTGGAGCGGGCTCACGAGGATCGCCCCCTCCGAGCCTCCCTGCCCGATTGCCACGCGACCCACGTCGAAGCCGCCGTCGCCGTCGAGCACGCGGCCGCGCTCGTCGCGCACGCCGCTGGCACTCATCTGAGAGTCGGGGTAGTCGAGGGGCGGATCCTGGTTGAAGCCAAAGCGCTGCATGTAGTTCACCAGCGTGCCGCGGCCGAGGCGCTCGCCCACCTGAGCCCAGACCGTGTTGACGGAGTTGGTCAGCGCGTCGGTGAGCGAGATCGGGCCGAAGTCCTGGCCGCCGGAGTTGGCGAGCGGCACCCCGCTCACAGGGCGCGGGGAGGAGCCGTCGACGATCGACTGCGGGTTGAACTTCCCGCTGTCGAGCGCCGCGGCGGCGGTCACCACCTTGAAGGTCGAGCCGGGCGGGTACTGCGACTGGGTCGCGCGGTTGAGCAGCGACAGCTCCTTGAAGCGGGTGGGCACGTCGTTGGGGTTGTACTCCGGCACACTCACCATCACGCGGACGCGGCCGGTCTGGGGCTCCATCGCCACGATCGAGCCCTTGCGGCCGCCGAGCGCTGCGAGCGCCGCTCGCTGGCCGCGGGGGTCAAGCGTGGTGGTCACGTCCTGGCCCTCGCGGTCCTTGCTCTGGAGCTGACTGAAGATGGAGCCGAACTCGCTCTCCTTGCCGACCAGTTGGTCGTTGCGTGATCGCTCGAGGCCGGCCCGCCCCTTCGAGATGAAGTTGTAGCCAATGGCGTGGGAAAAGAGCGGGCCCGCCGGGTAGGTGCGCGTGAACGTACGCCGGCTCCCCGATCCACGCCCGACGCTGCGGGCCAGCACCGAGCCGTCGCGTGCCAGGATCAGTCCTCGCGGGATCCGCTGCTCCTCGATCAGCGGCCGCCGGTTGTTCGCGTTTGTCTCCAGATCCTTTGCCCCGAGGACCGTCCACCACGAGGTGAAGGCCACGAGGGTCGCGAAGAGCAGCGTGCAGAGCCCGAAGAGCTGGACGATCTGCCGGTTCATGGGCCCCGCCGCATCAGACCAGGCCTCCCTGGAGAGCGCCGCGGTCCTCTCGCGCGTGGTCGGAGACGGTCAGGAGCAACGCGAGCAGAACCATGTTCGCCACGATCGAGCTGCCCCCATAGGACACGAAGGGGAGCGTGACCCCGGTCAGCGGGATCACCTTCGTCACCCCGCCAACGATCACGAACACCTGCAGGGCCAGCACGGAGGTGAGGCCCACGGCGAGCAGCTTCGAGAACCCGTCAGCCGCGACCAGCGCCGTCTTGAACCCCCGCGCCACGAAGAGCAGGTAGCCGAGTATCAGCCCGGCCGCTCCGAACAGCCCGAGCTCGTTGGTTATCACGGCGTAGATGAGGTCCGTATGCGCGGCAGGCAGGATCTTGGTGCCGCCGGGGAGATCGAGTAGCGCCTGACCGAAGCCCCGCCCGAAGAGGCCACCGTCAGCCTGTGCGAAGAGGGACTGGGCGATCTGGTAGCTACCGCCCACCTTCTCCAGCAGGTCCGGGTCAAACGGGTGCAGCCACGTGTCGACTCGGCTCTGCACGTGGCTCACGCTGTTGGCGAAGAACATCGCCCCGCCGAGGAACATCGTGGCACCCGCGCCCACGAGGGAAAGGCGGTCGGTGGCAACGTAGAGGAGCGCCAGGAAGCCACCGAAGAACATCAGCGAGCTGCCGAGGTCGCGGATGAACAGGAGCATCAGCATCGCCATCCCCCAGATCAGGAGCAGGGGCCCGAAATGCTTGAGCGAGGGTCGCTCGCGCAGGATCGACACGAGGGAGATCGCGAAGATGGCCAGCAGCACGGTCGCGGCGGTGCCGAGGCCAAGGAGGCGAACGAGGACGAGCACCCCGAGCGCCGCCGCACCGATCAGCAGCAGCTGGCGCTGGGGCGGAAGCGGACGCAGGCGCGCTCGCACGAGCATGTCACCGGTGTCCCGGAGATAGCTCGCGAGGAAGATGATGATGGCGATCTTGGCGAACTCGGCGGGCTGGAACTTGATCGGCCCGAGCTGTACCGCGAGGAAGGCGCCGTTCACCTGGGCCCCGATACCGGGTAGTCGCGGCATCACCAGGAGCGCCAGTCCCGCGGCGGCGATCGTGTACCGGTAGCGCTCGAGGGCGTGGTGGTCCCGCAGAAACACGATCGTCGCGCAGAAGCAGGCCAGCCCGATCACAAACCACTGGGCCTGCTCCCGCGCCAGCTCGGCGTCGATCCGGTAGATCATCACCAGCCCGAACGCGGCCAGCAGCGCTGCCAGTGGGAACAGATAGGGGTCGGCATCCGGCAGCCGGCTGCGGATGAACAGGTGGGCGAAGACGCAGCACCCGAGGAAGAAGAGCCCATAGGTTGCTGTCGCATCGCTCACGTCCTCGGTTCGCGTCAGCAGAACGGCGGCAAAGCCCGCCGTCACGAGGAGCGATACCGGAATGAGTCCGAGCAGCTCGCGTGTGCGGGCGCTCACTCGCGCGCCCTACCCTCGTCGAGGGTCCCCCGCTCGAGTTGGCGGATCAGGTCTTCGCCGTCCCCTCGGGTGCGCCACTCGTGATCGAGGAGGCGGTCGAGGCGGCCGACGCCGACCGCGCCTGCCGGCACGCTGCTGGTGTAGTCGGCTGTGTAGAGCTCGAGCCCCAGCGGCATCTCGTAGGGAAGGCCGCGATAGAGAGTGATGAGCCCCGCCTCATCGGTGCCGACGAAATAGACCTGCCGAGCTCCGAGGTAGAGCCCGCCGCAGATCACGGTCGCCACCGCGAGGGCCGCCATCACGCCGGCGGCCCGGCGCCACCCACTCCGCCGCTTCGGAGTGGCGGGCGCGCGCCTGCGTACCGCGGCCCTTGGCGGCGGCGGTGGTGACGCAACCGCAGAGCGCTCCTGCTCCTGGACGGCGGTCCGGAGATCGTCGGCGGTGAGACCCTGGTGAATCGTCTCACCCGACGAGAGCGGCGACTCTCCCGACGGGCCATCGGGCTCGTCCTCCACCCGGAACAGGACCACGGTGATGTTGTCCTTGCCCCCACTCTGGTTGGCGGCGCGCACGAGTGCATCAGCCGCTTCCTGGAGGGAGCCGGTGGCGCGGAGGATGCCCGCGATCTCGGGCTCGGAGATCATCCCTGTCAGCCCGTCGGAGCAGAGCAGGTAGACGTCGCCATCGCGGGCGGAGTGGCTGTGGGCGTCCACCTCGACCTCGGCCTCGGGCCCCAGCGCGCGGGTGATGATCGAGCGCTGGGGGTGGTTTTCGGCAGCGGCGGCGGTGAGCTGGCCACTGCGCACCAGCTCCGCCACCAGCGAATGGTCGTGCGTGAGCTGCTCGAGCTCGCCATCCCGAGCGCGGTACGCACGGCTGTCCCCCACGTGCCCCACGCTCACGTTGCGACCCTCGACGATCGCTGCCGTGGTCGTTGTTCCCATGCCCGCGCGCGACTGGTCGCGTGCCGCCAGTTCGTAGATCTTTCTGTTGGCCTCTCGGATCATGCGGGTGAGGCGCTCCTCTGGCGTACCCCCCTCCCCGTCCCCCGCAGCGAGGACATCCACCGCCATCTGCGAGGCCACCTCGCCGGCCTGGGCGCCGCCCATGCCGTCCGCAACGGCGAACAGCGGCCCGCAGACGAAGTTGTCCTCGTTGGCCTCCCGCTGCATGCCAACATCGCTCAGGCCCGCATGTTCAACGACTCGCAGAGCCATCGTTACTCCTGGTAGCGGTACTCGCTGTCGCCGATCCGGATCACATCCGCCACCTTGAGCCGCTCGGGGCCGCGCAGGCGGCGGCCGTTCAGATAGGTGCCATTCGTAGAGCCCATGTCCTCGACGTTCATGAAGTCGCCCCGCGAGTAGACACGCGCGTGGGCCGCGGAGGCAAACGGGTCGTCGATCGGGATCTCGGCGCTGTCCGCGCGGCCGAGCGTGACGCCGCCGGTGATCTCGAACACGGTTCCCGGCTCGAAGCCGAGCGCCGCGATCACCTCCAACCGCGGGCGCATGTTGTCCATCAGACCTTCCCCGCGGCGCTCCTGGTGGCGCCGCGACGCGCTCGGCGGGTCGACGGGGTCGCCCACGGCCGCCGCGTCCTGACCGCGGGCGAGGTCACGCAGGGCGCTGCGGGAGACCCACAGCAGAAACAGGTACAGAACAGCGAGGAAACCGAACTTCAGAGCCACCGCGAGAGGGTCGTCCACGGGCGCGTCCTACTCGAGCTCGAAGTCGAGGTCGGTCAGCCCCATCGTGATGCGATCGCCGTGACGAAGCTGGGCCTTGTCCACCCGACGGCGGTTCACCTTGATGCCGTTGGTCGACCCGAGATCAACGACCCGCCACCCCGTGCCGTCTCGGTGCAGCTCGGCGTGCCGGCGCGAGACGTTGACGTCGTCCACCACCACGTCGCAGTCCCGGCTGCGCCCTATGACCATGCGCTCGCCGGTGAGCACGTTGCGGCGCCCACCCGTGGACAGCACCGCCCGGGACGGTGCACCCGGCTCCGGATCAAGGCGGCGCGCCGAGCTGTCGGGTGAATAGACCATCGTGTGGCCGAAATCGCCGGCCGAAGGGGCGGCTTCGGGGCCGGGAGCCTCCTCCTGATCCTCTGGCGCGGTCAGGAGCTGGGCCTGGATACCGAACTCACCGAGCGACAGCCGCTCGTCGGTCAGGAACTCAACCGCGGGACGGCTGGTGAGCGCGAGCCGTTCGGTGCGCGCGTGCTCGAGCAGGTAATCCGACAGCTCCTTGCGAAGTGCCGGTTCGTAGCTTGCAAACTGCTCGCGATCCGCGGATGAGAGAAAGACCCGGTAGTGGTTGGGCACGTACACCCGCGAGACGGAGACCGACTTCGCATCCTCCATCTCCTTGGCGAGCTTGCGAGCAAGCTCGACCGGCTCCACGCTCGACTTGAAGGCACGGCTGAACGCGCCCTCGACTAGCCCGCCAAGCTTGGCCTCTAGATTTCGGAGAACGCTCACGCGCGAATCGAATCAGTCATCGGGTCAGGTCAGGGTAATGCGGGGTCGGCCGAACCGCAGCGAGCTGCCGGGGTGAGCGACACCACGACCAGGGCCACGCCCGCCGCGAGGCAGGCCCCGGCCACGGCACCACGGGCGTAGTCAAGTTCCGTGGTGGCGGCCAGGAGGTCTCCGAGGGCGCCGTGGGCAACCACGAGCGCGGCGGCCCACAGAGCTGCAACCACCAGGTCGATCGTTAGGTACCGACCTCTCAAGAGCATCGGCAGGACGAGCGCGAATGCCACCCAGACGGCCAGCGGCGCGAGGGCGGGAGAAGACACCACCGGCAGCAGCGCGTCGGTCCCTGCGTCGAATAGAGACCCCTCCCAATCGCCGCGAGGCAGCGCCCCGTCGGCGGCGCCGAAGAGGAGTTCCCGCCCCGTCATGATCTCCCCCGCCGCGAGCCACAGAAAGCCCGCAGCCGCCAGGCCCGCGCGCCGCCAGAGCGTGGATGCGAGCGCCGCGACCCCCACGAAGAGGGGTCCAAGCGCCACGCTTCCCAGCAGCGGCGCCAGGATCGGCACCGACCACAGCAATCCGGCGCGTGGCAGCAAGAGTGGCGTGGGGGCCAAGACCGCGGCCAGGACCAACGCCGTACCCTCACGACCGGCGTCGGGGGACGCCAACCACGCGCAGACGCCGACCGCGCAGGCGATCCATCCCCCCCGGGGCAGTAGCGTCACCAGACCGGCAGCCACCCCCCCTCCAGCCGCGGTCGAGAAGGGGGGAGCGGGGCCGAGCCCCTCAAGAGCCGCGAACACGAGCAGTCCAGCCGCCAGTCCAGCCGCCAGCCTTGCGCCGACCGCGCCACGGGCGCGCGGGCTCTCGTTTCCTTCGGTCCCACGGGGGCTTTCCCAGCGGCACGGTCGCGTGCGCAGGCGCGTCCGTGCCCGCACCGCCGTGAGGCCGAAGCGCTCGATCGTCTCGGGCTCGACCAGGCCGTCGTCGTCCGACAACGCCGCCTGGGCCTCTTGGAGGAGCCTGCCGAATTCCGCGGGCTCTGGCCGGAACTCCGGCTCGGGGTCGAGCGCTGCGTCAACGGCTGCGCCCAGGGCCGACGGCAGGTCGGGCCGGTGCTCCCGCAAGGGAGGGAGCGGACGGCCGAGGCGCCGCGCGGTGGCGGCCGGGCTTTCCCGGCGGACAGGGTTGAAGCCGCTCCACGCCTCGTAGAGCGTCAAGGCGAGCGAGTAGACGTCGCACGCCGGTGAGATACGCCGCCCCTCGGCCTGCTCGGGTGCCATGTAGGCGAGCGTGCCCACCACATCCCCGGTCGCAGTCAAGGTGTCGCCCGTACCGAGCTGTGCGATGCCGAAGTCCGTGAGCTTTGCAAAGCCGGCTCCGGCCGCGGGCTCGGCCAGCACCATGACGTTGGCGGGCTTCACGTCACGGTGGATGACCCCGCGAGCATGGGCGTGCTCGAGCGCCTCGCACAGCGCGACGCCGATGCGGGCCACGTCACGGTCGGAGACCGCCCCCTCACGTGAGAGCTCCTGAAGCGTGGCTCCCCGCACCAGCTCGGAAACGAGATAGACATCGTGCTCGTCAGAGCCCATCTCGTAGAGGGCTACGATCCCCGGGTGGTTGAGCCGCGCCGCTGCGAGAGCCTCCCGCTCCACGCGTGAGCGCTCCAGATCTCCGTCCCCACCCGGGACGATCTTGACCGCCACGTCGCGCTCAAGGCGCTCGTCGTGAGCGCTCCACACGACACCAAAGCCCCCCGAGCCGATCCGGCGCTCGAGCCGGTAGCGTCCCAGGACGAGCCCGGAGTGGGGGTCTTCGGGAGGGGCGGGGGTGGTATCGGGCCTGCTCATCTGGCTTCCCTTTCGCGCCCCCGGCGGCGCCCCCTTCCCGCCGCCGGCAGCCGGCGGGCCGTGACAACCGACCGGAGGTTCATACTCCTCCTCTGGAGCGAGGAGCGATTGTGTCCTTCTTCGACGAACCTGATCCGTCAGCAGGCCGCGCTCGCCCAGGGCGCCCCAAGCCACCCATGGGCCCCACAGACCGACAGACACTCATGGTACGGCGATCCATCGCCGCCGGGGCAGGCCTGCTCGTGCTGGTCCTCTTCATCTTCCTGCTGCGCGGATGCCTGGATGCCCGCAAGGAGCGCGCGTTCAAGGACTACGTCCGCGACGTCGGGGCGCTCGTTCAGGAGTCCGATCAGGAGAGCAAATCCCTGTTCGAGTTGCTCTCTGGCGGTGGAGGGAGCGATGTGGATGTCCAGATCAAGCTCGATGGCTTCGCCGCGGAGTCCTCGAAGCTCGTGGATCGCGCCCGGGGGACCGACCACCCAGATGAGCTCCGCCGCGCCCAGAATGCCCTGATAGAGGCGCTCGAGTTCCGCCGGGACGGGATCCGCGGGATAGCCGACGCGCTGCCAAACGCCATCGCCCAGCAGCAGGACCGCCGCGAGGGTACCGAGCGGATCGCCCGCGAGATGCAGAATTTCCTCACGAGCGACGTGATCTACTCCGCTCGGGTGATCCCGAACCTGGCGGGGCCTCTGAAGGAGGCGAAGCTGAGTGGGGAACAGCTCCCGCAGAGCCAGTTTCTCCCGGAGGTCGCCTGGCTTCAACCGGACACGGTGGCCGACCGGGTAGGCAAGCTTGGCGGAGGAGGAGGAGGCGGTAAGGGGCCCGCAGCGCCGGGGTTGCACGGCAACGGCATCGCCGGCGTAACGCTCGGCGGGCAGGCGCTCAATCCCGGGGCCGCGGCGAGCATCCGCGCGACCGATGACCTCAAACTCCAGGTTCAGGTGATCAACCAGGGAGAGAACACGGAGACCGACGTGAAGGTGAAGGTCACGATCGGCAAGGGCGGCGATGCGATCAAGCTCGAGAAGGTGCTCGACTCGATCGCGGCCGGTGAGACCAAGCCCGTGGAGATCCCCGTTGCCACGCGCCCCCCGACCGGGCAGAACGTGCCGGTCACAGTGGAGGTAGAGCCCGTGGCGGGCGAGAAGAAGACCGAGAACAACAAGGGCGCCTTCTCCGCCATCTTCACCCAGTAGAGCGGTTGTAGGCTGACGGCGTGGAATCGCTGACATCGACAGAGGGCCTCGTGGCTCTGGCGGCGGCGGGCGTGGGACTGCTCGCACTGATTTTGGCCGTGGTCCTGGCCGTGAAGCTGCGGAGGCTGCGGGCCGCCCAGCGTGCGGTCCTCGGGGATGGCGAGGAGCGCGACCTCGTCCAGCACGCCGAGCGCCTCGAGCGGGGGTTTGCCGAGCTCCGCGACTGGGTCGAGGACACGACAGCCGGCATCGACGCCCGGATGACCGGCGCGGAGGAGCGGATCGCCGCCTGCGTGACCCACCGCTCACTCATCCGCTACGACGCCTACGGCGAGATGTCCGGGCAGCAGTCGAGCTCGGTCGCCCTCCTGGACGCCACGCGCTCGGGAGTCGTCCTGTCTTCGATCCTGCACCGGGAAAACGCGCGTGTGTACGTGAAGCAGATCGTTGCGGGTGAGTCCGAGTTGCAGCTGTCTCCCGAAGAGCATCAGGCGATCGAGACCGCGCTGGCCGGCCCCCCCGGTGGCGCCGCCTGATCTCCCCTGCGGTGGCGATTACCGTCGCCTATCTTGGCCCCGCCGGCACCTACACCGACGAGGCCATGCGCGCCTCGGCCCACGGAGAGATCCTGCCTGAGCCCCGATCGACGGTCTTCGAGACCGTGATGGCCGTCCAGGAGGGCCAGACCGATCGCGCGGTGGTGCCGATAGAGAACTCGCTCGAAGGTGGGGTGGCGGCCACGCTCGACGCACTGGCCGGCGAGGCCGACCTGGTGCGGATCATCGCCGAGGTCGTGCACCCGATCCACCATTGCCTGGTGGCGGCGACAGCGCTGCCGCTCGAGGCCGTCGTGCGGGTGCTCTCCCATCCCCAGGCCACCGCTCAATGTGCTCGCTACCTGCGCCAACGGCTGCCCCGAGCCGAGCGTATTAGCGCCACCTCGACCGCCGAGGCCGTGCGGATCGTCGGAGAGGCCGATGAGCACTGGGCGGCGCTCGGCTCCCGTCTGTCGGCGGAGCTGTACGGGTGCCAGGTGCTCGCCGACGGCGTGGAGGACCATCCCGGCAACGTCACGCGCTTTGTCTGGCTCGCCCGCGAGGGCGACGAGCCGCCCGTGACCAAGAGACCCGCCAAGACCTCGATCGTCTTCTGGGGATTCAACGACTCTGCGCCTGGCGCCCTCGTGGACGTGCTCCGCGAGCTATCGGATCGGGAGATCAACCTGACGAAGATCGAGTCGCGCCCCCGCAGCGTGCGGCTCGGTCACTACATGTTCTTCGCCGACCTAGAGGGCCACGAGCACGAGCCGACCGTGGCGCAGGCCCTTACCGCCCTCGCGGAGCGGGTGGAGACGCTGCGGGTACTCGGCTCCTACCCCGCCGCGGCGGGGGGATAATCTCGGTGCGGGCGTCGGGGCGTCCATTAGACTGGCGAAACGGTGGCGGCGATGGCCCAGGCGGTTTCCACAGCAGCCGAGGCTGGTGATTCAGACCCAGCCCATCTTCGCGCGCTACCGCCGTACGCCCCCCGGGGGGGCGCCCCGCCCGGCGGGCGTGGCACCACCTCGGGCCGGGTTCTCGTGCTCAACGCCTCCTACGAGCCGATCAACGTCTGCACCGTGCGTCGCGCGGCCGTGCTCGTGCTGAAGGATCGTGCGGAAATCCTCGAGCGCGGGGAGTGGGCACTGCACGCGGAGACGATGACGCTCCCCCGCCCGGCGGTGATCCGGCTCAAAGCCTACGTCCGGGTGCCTCGTGACGCACACCGCCGCAAGATCACGCGCCGCGCCGTGTTCGCCCGCGATGCCTGGAAGTGCCAGTACTGTGGGCACGAGCGCGGCAATCTCACCGTCGACCACGTGATCCCGCGGTCAAAGGGCGGCGGGTCGGGATGGGACAACATCGTGACCTGCTGCGCCCCTTGCAACCGGCGCAAGGGCGACCGCCTGCCGCGCCAGGCGAACATGGTGCCCCGGCGCCCTCCCAGCGCACCGAGCTCCACGATCTTCATCCATGTGGCCGCGCCCGTAATACCCCAGGCGTGGGAGCCGTACCTGGCCGCCGCATAGTCTGGGCCCAAGCGATCGGCTGCGCTCCTCCCCTTAGAGTCCGCGTGGGCCCTGAAAGCACGAGGGGCGCCCGATCGGGCGCCCCTCGCTGGCTGCGTGTCTGGACCAATCGACGGCGGACCTACCGGAGCTCGCGCTCCATGGCCGGAGGGACCATTCCCGGCCTCCGCATTGCCGACGGTGCCTCGGTTGGACTCCGCTTGACGGGGCCCAGCTTCGGTCTAGCGGCCGGACACCTCCAGGGTCCCGGCATGTCTGTCAATCAAAGTACGGACCACCTCCTTTCCCTGGTAGGCCCAATATAAGCACATCGGGCCGTCGTCCTGACGAGGTTCACCTCGCGGCGGCCATCACTCCGCTTCGGTGTCGGTGGTGGGGGCCTCGTCGTCCTCCTCGGGCCCCTCGGGCCCGGGGGCTTTCCCACCATCCTCCCCCTCACCGGTGGGCTCCAGGTCGGCGATCGGCTCGAGGGCTCCGAGCGTCTCCTCCTGGACCACCGCGGAGGTGTCCGCCTCGTTCTCCATCACCAGCGCGACCGCGCTCACGCGGTCGTCCTCGCGCAGGTTCATCACCCTCACCCCCTGTGCCGACCGGCCCTGCCGTGAAATCCCCCGGACGCCGGTGCGTTGCACCATTCCGTTCTGGGAGATGAAGACGAGGTCCTGGTGCTCGCGGACGATCAGCGCCCCGGCCACGCCACCCTTCCGCTCGGTCAGGTGGATGGTCTTCACTCCCATCGCCCCGCGCCCCTTGACCGGGTACTCGGCGATCGCCGTTCGCTTGCCGTAGCCGTTCTCGGTCACCACGAGCAGCTCGGTCTCGTCGCGCGCGATGTCCATCGCCAGGACGCAGTTGTCCCCGCGTGACACGTTCATGCCGCGAACGCCGGCGGTGTCGCGGCCCATCGGACGGGCGTCCGCCTCGCTGAAGCGCGCGGCCTGTCCGGAGCGCGAGACCATGATGATGTCGTCCTCGCCGCTCGTGCGGCGCACCGCCACCAGCTCATCGTCCTCGCGGATGTTGATCGCGATGATCCCGTCGGCCTTGATCGGGGTGTTGTAGGCAAGGAACTCGGTTTTCTTGATCTGCCCCTTCTTGGTCGCGCACACCAGGTATCTGCCCTCGGTGAAGTCGCGGGTCGAGAGCACGGCGCGTACGAACTCTCCGTCGCGCAGCGGGAGCACGTTTACGAGCGCCCTGCCCTTGGCGGTGCGCGAGGCCTCCGGAAGCTCGTAGACCTTCTGCCGGTAAACCTTGCCGCGGTTGGTGAAGAAGAGGAGGTAGTCGTGGGTCGAGCAGACGAACAGGTGCTCGATGTAGTCCTCGTCCTTCGTGTCCATCCCCATCACCCCCACCCCTCCGCGCTTCTGGTTGCGGTAGGTGGAGAGCGGCAGCGACTTGATGTAGCCGGAGTTGGTGATCGAGATGACCATCTGCTGGTCGGCGATCAGGTCCTCGATGTCGATGTCATCCTCGGAGTGGGTGATCTCCGTGCGGCGCTCGTCGCCGTAGGCGTGCCTTATCTCGAGCAGCTCCTCCTTGATCAGGTCACGGACGCGCTGCTCGTCCCCGAGCAGCTCGCGCAGCCACTTGATCCGCTCGACGACCTCGGCGTGCTCCTGCTCGAGCTTGCCGGCCTCGAGCGCCGTTAGGCGCTGCAGCCGCAGGTCGAGAATCGCCTGGGCCTGGATGCGTGACAGCTCGAAGCTCTCCATCAGGCCGTCGCGAGCGGCGTCCGGGTCGCGGGAACTGCGGATCAGCGCGATCACAGCCTCGATGTCCCTGATCGCGATCAGCAGCCCCTCGAGAATGTGCAGCCGCGCCTCGCGCTGCCGGAGCTCGTGCTTGGTGCGCCGGACCACCACCTCGACCTGGTGCTGCACGTACTCCCGGATCAGCTCCCGCAGGGAGAGCGTGCGCGGCACCCCGTCGGCGAGAGCCACCATGTTCACGCCGAAGGTGCTCTGCAGCGGCGTGAACTTGAACAGGTTGTTGAGCACGACCTTCGGGATCGCGTCACGCTTGAGCTCGATGACCAGCCGGATGCCGTTCTTGTCCGACTCGTCGCGCAGGTCGGAGATCTGCGGGATCCTGCCGTTCTGGACGACCTCGGCGATCTTCTTGATCAGGCCCGACCCGTCGTTGCGGCCGTCTCCCTTGTAAACCTGGTAGGGCAGCTCGGTGACGATGATCGACTCCTTGCCCTGCCGCATCGGCTCGATGTGCGCCCTGCCCTGGACCACCACCCTGCCGCGCCCGGTCTCGTAGGCGTCCTTGATCCCCTGCCAGCCCTTGATCACCCCGCCGGTCGGGAAGTCGGGCCCCTTGATGTGCTTCATCAGCCCGGCGACGTCGATGTCCGGGTTGTCGATGAACGCGACGGTCGCGTCGATCGCCTCGCCGAGGTTGTGCGGCGGGATGTTCGTGGCCATGCCGACGGCAATGCCCGATGAGCCGTTGACCAGCAGGTTCGGATAGCGCGACGGCAGGACCGTCGGCTCCTGGCGCGTCTCCTCGTAGTTGGGGACGAAGTCGACGGTGTCCGCGTCGATGTCGCGGAGCATCTCCGTCGAGAGCTTCGTCAGCCGAGCCTCGGTGTAGCGGTAGGCCGCGGCGGAGTCATTGTCGATCGAGCCGAAGTTGCCCTGCCCGTCGATGAGCGGGTAGCGCATGGCGAAGTCCTGCGCCATGCGCACGAGCGTGTCGTAGATCGCCGAGTCGCCGTGCGGGTGGTAGTTGCCCATCACGGCGCCGACCACGGTGGCGCTCTTGCGGTAGCCCCTGTTCGGCTGAAGCCCTGACTCGTGCATCGAGTAGAGCACCCGCCGGTGCACCGGCTTGAGGCCGTCGCGGGCGTCCGGCAGCGCGCGCCCGACAATCACGCTCATCGCATAGTCGAGGTAGGACGAGCGCATCTCCTCCTCGAGCCCACGCGGCTCGACATTGCCGCCGGAAAGCACCTCTATGCCCGCCATGCGGAGCCCCTCCTAGACATCGAGGTTGATGACATTTCTCGCGTTCTCCTCGATGAACTCCCGGCGCGGCTCGACCCTGTCCCCCATCAGCATCGAGAAGATCTGGTCGGCGCCGGCGGCGTCGTCGATGGTGACCTGCAGCAGCGTGCGGCGCTCAGCGTCCATCGTCGTGTCGTAGAGCTGGTCCGGATTCATCTCCCCGAGGCCCTTGAACCGCTTGAGGTCTACGCCCTTCCGCGCGACGTCGAGGACCTTCCTGCGCAAGTCCTCGAAGGAGAGTGCCCGCTCCTCTTCCTTGCCGAGCCTCACGTCGAACGGCGGGGTGCCCGCAAGCTCTTCGAGCTCCGAGTGCACGCGCACGAAGTTGCGGTACTCAGAGCGCTCGAACATCTCGCGCCGCAGCCTGTGGGTGGTGGCGGACCCCGTCTTGCGCTCCACCACCCGGACGACCAGCTCGGCCGGATCGTCAGAGATCAGCTCAGTCTCGTGGGGTTCCTCCTCCGGCGCACGCTGGCGGAGGAGCGCGACTGCCTCTTCTGCTCCGGCCACTCCCTTGTCGAGGATCTGGGATTCCTCCAAGAAGGTGATCGTCTCGTGTCCATACTCCGCCCGCAACGCGGCGGCCCAGCCCTCGTACTGCTTGAGCAGCCGGCCGTACTTCTGCCAGCGCGCGTGCGTCAGCTTGAAGTCGTCCCCATCGGAAGCGAGGACCTCAACCTTCTCGAGCTTGTCCCTGAGCAGGACGTCTTCCAGCTCGGAGTCCTTCTCGATGTAGAGATCCCGGCCACCCCGGGCGATCTTGTAGAGCGGCGCCTTGGCGATGTAGACGTAGCCGGCCTCGATCAGGTCCGGCATCTCGCGGAACAGGAACGTGAGGATGAGCGTGCGTATGTGAGCGCCGTCGACGTCGGCGTCGGTCATCACG
>JACCUO010000325.1 GCA_013811765.1 Thermoleophilaceae bacterium
TACGCGCCGGCCGCGACGGCGAGCGCCACGAGGACGAGCGTGAGCGTCGGGAGCCAAGCACGGCGCCGTCGGCGTTTCCCGCCCTGCAGTGGATGCATGCTCATTCCTCGGGCGGGGTGGTGAGTGCCCCGATGACGCCGAATCCCAGCATTCCCACGATCAGCAGTGACAGTGCTATCAGCGGCGTGAACCCGTCGTCGATCATCACGGCGATCGTGAGGTACCCGAGTAGGCCGATCAAGCCCAGGCTGGCGATCAGCGCCGCGGTGCGGGAACTCATCACGGGACCGGCGTTCAGTGCGCCGACTCGTAGTCCTCTTGCACGCGGTTTGCGAACAGCTTGATCATCAGGAGGCCGAATACGAACCCGCCGATATGGGCGAAGTAGGCCACCCCTCCACCCTCACCGACGGGCTGGGCCAGCGAGCCGGCCCCGTTCAATGCCTGAAGCAGGAACCATGCCCCGAGCACCAGCAGTGCGGGCAACTCGAGGATCGTGAAAAAGATGATGATGAAGATGACGGTCACCACCCGCGCGCGGGGATAGAGCAGTGCGTAGGCGCCCAGGATTGCGGCCACCGCCCCGCTCGCGCCGATCGTCGGCACCGCGGCATTCGGCTCGATCATCGTCTGCGCCAATAGGGCCACCAACCCTCCCAGCAGGTAGAAGAGGATGAAGCGGCCTCGCCCCATCGAGTCCTCGATGTTGTTCCCGAAGATCCACAGAAAGAGCATGTTGCCACCGAGGTGCAGCAGGCCGCCGTGCATGAACATCGACGTGAGGAGCGTCAGCCAGGTCGCGGCCTGCTCGCCGGCGTCGTTCGGGCCCCCCTCCTGGCCCTCGCACAGGAGCTTCCCACCGGCTTCCTCGCACTCGTCGCCGGGATGGGATATCTCATAGGGGATCGCGCCGTACTCGACCACGCGCTCGTTGAACCGCTCGTCGCTCCCGGTGAAGGCACCCTGGAAGCCGAAGAACATCACCACGTTCGCCAAGATGATCGCCACCGTCAGGATCGGGAACCGGCGGGTGGGGATGTTGTCCTTGAGCGGGAACACGGGCGCCGCGCATGATGACTGACGGAGCGGGCAGGCGGGCCGAGTTCAGGGCAGGTCGAGGAACTCGATCTCGCGTGAAAAGTGGAAGCCGGGGCGCGGACCGCCCTCGATCGCGTAGACGCGGTTGCCGAGCGACGCACCGCCGAGGCCGTGGCGGGGTGTTCGCATGTCCGGCAGCGATCGCCAGCGCCGGCGACGAGGCTCGTAGACCTCCACCTCCGGGATCGTGCCGCGCGATTCCTCGCCTCCGAATACAACCACGCGGCCGCCCCCCACTGCGGTCGAGGCGATCCCGCCGCGCGCCTTTCGCATCGAGGGCAGCAGCTCCCACCGGCGCCGCGCGGGGCTGTAGCGCTCGGCGACCGTGAAGTTCCGGCCACCGCGCCTGCCGGCGAGCACGTAGAAGAAGCCGCCGGCCGCGACGCCGGTCGTGTGGTCGCGCGCCGGGCCCCTCAGCCGAGCCCCCCTGCTCCAGCGCCGCCGCTTGAAGTCATAGACCTCGAGCGAGCGCAGCCCGCCGCTGCGGTTGTTGCCGCCCGCCGCGTACAGGCGTTCGCCGACCACTGCGAGGGCGTGCGCCGCGCGCGGTACGCTCGAGCTTGGCAGGCGCGCCCACCGGTCGTTGCGCGGGTCGTAGACGAGGAGGCGAGCGGTTGCGCTCGAGAGGTCGCGCCGGCCCGTGTATCCGCCGTGCACGTAGAGCTTCCCTCGGTACGCCGCCGCGGTGGGGTGGTTGAGCCCAACGGGCATCGAGCGAAGCCGGCTCCAGCTGTTGCGGCGAACGTCATAGCGCTCCAGGGCGGCTGTGGTCAGACCGCTTCGCCGCTCGAATCCGCCGACCACGTACACGTGGCGCCCGATCCGGGCCGCGGCCACCTCGGTGCGCTCGAGGGTGGCGGGCGCGAGGGCTTGCCATTTACCGGTGGCTGCGGCGCGCGGGGCGGGCACTCCACTCTCATCGCCACCGCCGGAGGTGACCGCAAGGACCGTTGCCGCGCCCACGAGCAGGGTCACTATCGCCACGAGCAGGCCCCGGCTCACGGTGCCGACCCTGATCACCGCGCGGCTGTGGCGGCGGCCCCGTTGGCGCCGCCACCAGCCCGCTCGAGTGTCTGCTCGGCGTGGTAGCTCGAGCGCACGAGCGGCCCGGCGGCCACCGACTCGAACCCCAGCGCGTAGGCCTCTCGCTCGAGGTCGGCGAACTCATCCGGATGCCAGTACCGCGCCACGGGGAGGTGGTCGCGCGTGGGACGCAGATATTGCCCCACGGTGAGCACCTGGACGCCGTGCTCGCGCAGCGTGCCGAACGTGTCGAGCAGCTCCTCGCGCGTCTCACCGAGGCCGGTCATGAGGCCCGACTTCGTGACCACCTCGTCCCCCCCCATCTCCTTCGCGTTCCGCAGTACCCGGCAGGAGCGCAGGAAGCGCGACCCCCGCCGGGCGAGCGGGTAGAGGCGCGGGACCGTCTCCACGTTGTGGTTGAAGACGTCCGGTTGCTCGCCGAGCACGCGGGCCAGGGGCATCTCCTCGCCGCGGAAGTCTGGGGTCAGGACCTCCACCTTGGTGCCGGGGGAAAAACGGCGAATCGAGCGGATCACCCCGACGAACGCCGAGGCGCCGAGGTCCGGCAGGTCGTCGCGGTCCACACTCGTGATCACCGCGTGGCGAAGGCCCATGCGCTTCACCGACTGGGCCACGCGCAGCGGCTCGAGCGGGTCGTGGTGCGTGGGCTTTCCCGTCTTGACGTTGCAGAAGCCGCAGCGCCGGGTGCACGTGTCGCCGAGGATCATGAACGTCGCCGTGCCGCGCTGCCAGCAGTCGCCGATGTTCGGACAGGCGGCCTCCTGGCAGACGGTATTGAGCCCATCCTCCTCCATTGCCCGGCGCAGCTCGCGGTAGCGAGGTCCCCCGGGGGCGGGCACCTTGAACCAAGCCGGCTTGCGGGCGCCGAAGGGCAGGACCTCGCCCATGTCGAGCAGCCGTGCGCCGCCCGGGTTCGCGCGGGACCGTGTGCTCATGCCGGCACCGAGTGCTTCTCACCGTCGCTCAGCACCGCTTCGGAAATGGCCCGTGGGCGGCGACCGAACGCCTCCGCGAAGCGCGTGGCCATCCGGTCGCGGAAGTCAGGCATCGCACCGCTTCGGCCGGTCTCCTTGTACACCGAGGTCACTTGCAGGTTTTCGATCCCGCAGGGCACGATCCATCCGAAGGGCTGGAGATCGCCATCCACGTTCACCGCGAACCCGTGCGTGGTGACCCCGCGGGAGACGTGCACGCCGATCGACCCGATCTTGCGCTCACCCACCCACACTCCGGTCAGTCCCTCGCGCACCTCCGCGACGGTCCCCTGGTCCCCGAGTGCCGCGATGATCGCGGACTCCATCGTGTGCACGTAGAGGGGCACGTCGTGGACGCTCATGATCGGATAGCCGATCAACTGACCGGGACCGTGGTAGGTCACGCTGCCGCCGCGGTCGGACTCGCAGACCTCGACCCCCTGTGTGCGGTACCAGTCCTCGCCCATCGGGAGGTCGCTGGGCTCCGTACGGCGGCCCTTGGTGAGTACGGGCGGGTGCTCGAGGAACAGGAGGACGTCCGGCACCGCGCCGGCCTGACGGGCTGCGCGGATGCGCTCCTGCATCGTCACGGCCTCGTCATAGCGGACCTGGCCGAGTGAGGCGATCCAGAGCTCTTCGGTGGGCTCAGCCACTCCAGCTCTCCAGGTTGCGCCGGACGCTGGACAGGAATCGCGCCGCCAGGACGCCGTCGAGCGCGCGGTGGTCCCAGGACATACAGAGGTAGGTCATCGGCCGCACGGCGATGCTGTCTCGGCCCTGCTCGTCGGTGACCACCACCGGGCGCTTGGTCACGGCCTCCAGGTCGAGAATTGCCACCTGCGGCTGGTTGATGATCGGAGTGGCCAGCAGCGCGCCGAAGCGGCCGGGGTTGGTGATGGTGAAGGTCCCGCCTTCGACCTCCTCCGGGAGGAGGCGCTTTGAGCGGGCTCGCTCCGCGACGTCGGCGATCCGAGTGGCCAAACCCTCGTGCGAGAGGTCGTGGGCGTTCCGGATGACCGGGACGATCAGCCCTTCCTCGCCCAGGCTGACCGCCACTCCGAGGTGCACCTCGGAGTGCACCGTCAGGTGCTCGCCTTCGATCGTCGCGTTCAGGCTCGGGTGCTCGCGCAGGGAGGCCACCGCCGCACGGGCCACGAAAGCCAAATAGGAGAGGCGCCCACGGGCTGCTTCGACCGCGCTCATGTCAGCCTCGACCACCGTCGTGCAGTGGGCCGCGGTCTTGAGCGAGCGAACCATGTGCTCGCCGATCTGCCGTCGCATGAGTGACAGTCGTTCACCCGCCGGGGCCCGCTGCCGCCCGCCGTCGCCTTCTTGCGCCGGGATGGCCGACTCGGGCCCTGCGCCGCCCTGCTCGTTTACGAGTGCCAACACGTCCTTCTTCGTGACGCGGCCACGGCGGCCGCTCCCGCGTAGCCGGGCCACGTCGATCCCGTGCTCGGCGGCGATGCGCCGCACGACCGGCGAAACCACTCCCGATCGCTCCCCGGGCTCCGCCTCGTGCTCGTCCGCGTGAGCCTCGCCGGGCCGGGCCGCCGTGTCGAGGGTGGCCAGCAGCGTGCCGACGTCAACGGTGGCGCCTTCCTCGACCAGAACCTCTCTCAGCCGGCCGGCGGCGGGGGAGGGCACCTCGGTCTCGACCTTGTCCGTGGATATCTCGACCACAGTCTCGTCACGCTCGATCCAGTCGCCCGGACGCTTGCGCCAGGCGGTGATCGTGCCCTCGGCCACCGAGACGCCCATCTGAGGCATCCGGAGCTCGACGAGAGGGGCCTCAGTATTCGAGGAGCTCACGGCAGGCCTCCCGCACCTGGTCGACCTGGGGCAGCACGGCGCTCTCGAGCGGGGGGCTGAAGGGGATAGGCACGTCGGGCGCGGTGACCCTCACGACCGGGCCGTCCAGATCCTCGAATGCCTCCTCGGCGATCAGGGCGCAGACCTCCGCACCGACGCCGCACGACCGGGTGGCCTCGTGCAGCACGACGACCTTGCCCGTCTTGCGCACGCTGCCCAGGATGCCCTCGCGGTCGAGCGGGCAGAGCGTACGCAGGTCGAGCACCTCCACCCTCGCACCGTCGAGATCCTCCACCGCCTCCAGCGCGGTGTGCACCATCGCTCCGTAGGCGACCAGCGTCAGGTCCGATCCCGGCCTCGCCACGCGCACCTCTCCGAGCGGGGTCTCATAGCGGCCCTTCGCGACCTCGCCTCGCAGCCGGCGGTAGAGGTGCTTGTGCTCGAGGTAGAGGACGGGGTTGGGGTCGCGCACCGCGCTCGCCAGCAACCCCTTGGCGTCCTCGGGGGTGGATGGCGCAACGACCTTGAGCCCCGGCGCCTGAAGGAACCAGGCCTCGGGGTTCTGCGAGTGGAAGGGACCGCCTGAGAACCCGCCCCCCGAGGGGAGCCGAACCACCAGCGGCACGGCGAGCCCCTGGCGATAGTGCATCTTGGCGGCAACGTTGACGAGCTGGTCAAAGCCGCACGCGATGAAGTCCGCGAACTGCATCTCGGCGATCGGGCGCATCCCCTCGACCGCCGCGCCGACGGCGGCGCCCACTATCGCGGACTCCGCCAGCGGCGTGTCCCACATCCTGTCGGCGCCGAACTCGTCGGCCAGGCCCTCGGTGACCTTGAAGGCGCCGCCGAAGGACCCGATGTCCTGGCCGAGGCAGAACACCGACTCGTCGTGGCGCATCTCCTCGCGCAACCCGTCGGAGATCGCCTCCAGATAGGTGAGCTCAGGCATGGGGCCCCTCCTTGGCGCGGGGGGCCCAGCGCGACCAGGGCGCGTGGCCGTCGCCGAGTACCGGGTCCTCGGTGGCGAACACGCCCTCCGTGGCGGTCGCGGGGTCCGGCATCGGCTGAGCGAGCGCCCAGGCGGTCTCCCGCTCAAGCTCGTCCTCGACGGCGATGTGAATGCTCTTCGTCTCGATGCCCTCAGCGCCCAGCCGCCTCTCGAACAGCTCGATCGGGTCGCGATTGGCCCAGCGCTCGAACAGCTCCGGTGGCACGTAGGACATGTCGTCATGGGCACCGTGGCCGTGCATGCGCATCGTCTCGGCCTGGATCAGCGTCGGTCCGCCGCCGGCGCGCGCGCGGTCGCAGGCCGCCGCTGCGGCTGCAAAGACGGCCTCGACGTCGTTGCCGTCGACCTTTACCCCTTCGAACCCGTAGGCGGCGGCGCGCTCCACCGGGTCGCGCACGAACTCGAGCTCGTTCGGGGTGGAGTAGGCGAACTGGTTGTTCTCGAGCACGAACACGACCGGCAGCTGCCGGATCCCGGCCACGTTCATGGCCTCGTGCCACTGGCCGTTCGCCGTCGAGCCGTCCCCGAACCAGGTCATCGCCACGCGCTGCTCTCGGCGCATCTGGAAGGCCAGGGCCAGCCCGCATGCCACCGGCGCCATGTCGGGCAGCATCGACACCATCCCCACGCAGCCCAGATGGCGGTCGCCGAAGTGCATGTTGCCGTCGCGCCCATCTGTGACGCCGCCCAGCCGCCCCATCATCTGGGCCAGGACGCGCCCGGGAGTGACGCCGCGGATCAGGTGCGCGCCGAGGTCCCGATGCAGGATGCACGCGCGGTCGCGCGGTCCGAGGGCGAACGCCGAGCCCACCGACACCGCCTCCTGCCCGCGGCCGTCGTAGTAGCTGCCCGGCACCTGACCCTGGCGGTAGAGATTGAGCGCGCGCTCCTCGGTGGCGCGCATTAGAAGCATGTAGCGCAGGAGCTCGCCGCGGTCATCTACGGTGAGCTCGGCCGTCGCGGCCTCTTGGGGCTCGAGCTGCGCCGGTCTGGTGGTCGGCGTGGCCATGGGTCCTCTCCCTTCGCTGCCGGAAGCGGGGTCTCCGCCCGGCCTCGATGTTCAACGCCTCCAGAGGGGTCTCCACCGGACGCGCGGGTATGTGCACCTAGGGTACCCCTCCTGGCGGCCCGTCTCACGGTCGGCACTACGCTCAGGAGCGTGAGCTCTTCCGAGCGCTTCTGGACAAGCCGCCTGCGGTGGCGGCTGCACGGCGCCTGGCAGTGGCCCGCCTTCGCCGTCCTCACCCTCGTGGACGGGGTGGTGCTCGACCGGCTGCCACCCCTGGGTGCCGCGCGGATGGACCTGATCCTGGGAGTGCTGATCGCCACCTTCGCCAACCTGTTCCTCGTGGGCGCGGTTGCCCCCTTCCTCGCAAAGCGACTCTCGCAGCGGCGGGAGGCGGGGCTCGCGACCGGTGCCGGACCGGTGGGGGCCGGGCCGTCCCCGCAGGCCGAGCGCGAGGTCCTGCAGGACCGGGTGGGCACCGCGCTGCTGGCCGCCGGGCTCGTGGCCGTGGTGGTCTCGGGTCTCGCCAACAGGCCCCTGACCGTCTCGGAGACCGAGGCCACCGAGGAGGTCGGGCGCGAGCTGCGCAGTTACGTGATCCGATCCGGGAGCGAGGAGCTCGCCCGCAACCTCGAGACGGCCAACACCGCGCGCCTCTCCGATGGGTACTTCCGCGCGTGCATCGCCCGCGACGACCGCCGCCGCTACCTCTGCCTCCTGGTGGATACAACCAAGGACCCGACCGAGGTGACGAAGGATCGGGACGCCAGGCCGAACTCGGCGTTCGCGCCGTAAAGGGGGATCACCCGCGGCTCAGCCGTGTGCGAGCAGGCGCGCGCCGAGCCGCTCCGCCAGCCCCTCGCCGCCCTGGCGCATGACCACGTCGTGGTTCCACCGGAACACCGGGCGGGCAAGCGGCGCGAGCGCGTTCATCCATGGCTTGGTCGTTGCCACGTCCCAGTCGAAGACGACGGCCGTCACGCCGGCCTCCTCCCAAAGGCGCCACACGCCGGTTCCCTCGACCTCGCCGGTGGCCCGTCCGGCCATCCGCCGTGGCGCATCCACCTCCTCGGTACGGAACTCGAACTCCAGCGGGTAGGGGATGCGGCTTCTCCACTCGATCATGTAGCGGCTTCCCACGCGCCGGCCGTCACCCGGGTCCAGTTCGTCCACGCGCACCACGCCCCGCCACCAGCGGGGCCAGGAGACGGCGTCCTGCAGCTGGTCCCACACCCGATCACGAGGGGCGCCCAGCAGCCAGGTGGTCACGAATCTGTAACGCGCCATGGCGCCGCGCACCCTAACGACGCGGGAGGCAGGCCCCTTCGCCT
>JACCUO010000047.1 GCA_013811765.1 Thermoleophilaceae bacterium
GCCCTCGACGGCCTGGGCATCCACATGATCGAGGCGGGCTTTCCGAGCTCGAACCCCAAGGAGCAGGCGCTGTTCGACGTGCTCGCGAACGAGACCTTCGAGCACGCCGAGATCGCGGCCTTCGGGATGACCCGCCGCAAGGGAGCCGCCGCTCCCTACGACCAGGCGATGATGGCCCTCGCGGACTGCTTCGCGCCCGTCTGCACGCTGGTGGGGAAGACCTGGTCGCTGCACCTGGAGAAGGTCACCCGCGTGGACCCGGATGAGAACCTGCGGATGATCGGCGAGTCTGTGGCCTTCCTGCGGGCAAGCGGCAAGCGCGTGATCTACGACGCCGAGCACTTCTTCGACGCCTACGCCGACGATCCCGGGTATGCCCTCAGCTGCCTGCACGCGGCCGCCGACGCGGGCGCGGAGAACGTGACGCTGTGTGACACGAACGGCGCCACGCTCCCGAGGCGGGTCGGGGAGGCCACCGCGCTCGTGGTGGCAGAGCTTGGGGAGGCGGTGCAGGTGGGCATCCACACCCACGACGACGCCGGCTGCGGCGTGGCCAACTCGCTGGCGGCCGTGGAGCAGGGCGCGCGGCTCGTGCAGGGCACGATGAACGGATACGGCGAGCGCTGCGGCAACGCAAACCTGGTCACTCTTCTGGCGAATCTCCAACTCAAGCTGGGGTTCGATTGCGTGCCCCCAGGACTGCTGTCCCGGCTCACAGAGACGGCGCACCTCGTGGACGAGCTCTGCAATGTGAGCCCCGATGCCAACCAGCCGTACGTGGGCGCCAACGCCTTTGCCCACAAGGGCGGCATGCACGTGGCGGGGGTGAACAGGGACTCACGCACCTTCGAGCACCTCGACCCCGCCGAGGTCGGCGCCGACCGCCGGTTGCTGGTGTCCGAGCTGTCGGGAAGGGGAACGATCCGGGCCCGCGCCGAGGACACCGGGGTGGATCTCGACGACGAGGCCGCCGGCCGGATCGTCGAGCGCGTGAAGGGACTCGAGCACCGCGGCTACCACCTGGAGGCGGCCGATGGCACGCTGGACCTCCTGATCCGGCGGGAGACCGGCCACTACGAGCCGCTCTTCCGCCTCGAGGCCTGGCGCGTGATCGTCGAGAAGCGGCAGGACGGCAAGGTCGAGACGGAGGCCACCATCAAGATCTGGGTGGACGGCGAGCGCTACGTGCGCACGGCCGAGGGCAACGGGCCCGTGAACGCGCTCGACTCGGCCCTGCGCGACGCGATCGGGGAGACCTACCCACATCTCCGCGACATAGAGCTCGTGAACTTCAAGGTGCGCATACTCGACGAGAGCAAGGGCACGGGCGCGGCGACCCGGGTCCTGTTGGACGCCAGCGACGGCCACGACACCTGGGGCTCGATAGGCGTGTCGGAGAACATCATCGAGGCAAGTTGGGAGGCGCTCGTGGACTCGCTCGAGGCCGGCATGCTCCCCGCCCGGATCGAGCGCGTGCCGGGCGCGGGAGCACGGCCGGGGTGAGCGCGGGCGCCGACGAGGTGATCCCCCTCGCGCGCCCACACGTCGGTGAGCGTGAGGAGGAGCTGGTGCTCGAGGTACTGCGCTCCCGCCGCCTCTCTCTCGGCCCCAAGCTCCCGGCGTTCGAGCGCTCGCTCGAGGCGCGCCTCGGTGTCTCGCAGGTCTCCGCGGTGGCGAGCGGAACCGCCGCGCTGCACCTCTGCATCAGGGCGGCCGGGGTGAGGGCCGGTGACGAGGTCGTGACCACGCCGTTCAGCTTCGTGGCGTCCGCCAACTGCCTTCTCTACGAAAGGGCCACGCCCGTTTTCTGCGATATCGATCGGCGCACGCTGAACATCGACCCGCAGGCCGCCGCCGCTGCCGTCACTCAGAACACGACCGGGCTCCTTCCCGTCCACATCTTCGGCTATCCGGCCGACATGCCCGCCTTCGAGCGTCTTGCCGCCCAGCGCGGCCTGTGGCTCGTCGAGGATGCCTGCGAAGCGCTTGGTGCAAGTCATTCGGATGGAAAGCCGGTGGGCGCGCGCGGCAACCTGGCCACCTTTGGCTTCTACCCGAACAAGCAGCTCTCGACGGGGGAGGGAGGGGCGGTCATCAGCCCCGACGGGCAACTGAAGGAGCGGATCGACAGCGAGCGCAACCAGGGGCGCGCTCCCGACATGGGCTGGCTCGACCACGACCGGCTCGGGTTCAACTACCGCCTCTCCGATCTGGCCTGTGCGCTCGGGCTGGCACAGCTCGAGCGCCTCGACGAGATGCTCGCGGCACGGGCACGGGTCGCCGGGCTCTACAACGAGTTGTTGGCGGGCATGGACGGCCTGGGCCTCCCATGCCCGGATGCGGACGGCGATCGCCGCAGCTGGTTCGTCTATGTGGTGCAGCTTCCGCCGCGGGTTGACCGCGACGCTGCGATCCGGGAGCTCCGAGCGCGCGGGATCGACTCCAAGCCCTACCTGCCCGCCATCCACCTGCTCAGCTTCTACCGGGAGCGCTTCGGCCATAGGGAGGGCGAGTTCCCCGTGTGCGAGGAGGTTGCGGCCCGCTCGCTGGCGCTGCCTTTCTTCCCCGAGCTCACCGAAGCCCAGGTGGAGCGGGTCGTGGCGGCTCTGGGACAGGTGCTCGAGGCAGGCCAGCCCACCCCGCAGGCGCTCTGAGCCCGTTTAGCCAAGCTCCTTCACGAGCAGCACTCCGCCCGGCATACCTCTTCTGGGGGGGGAGCGGGCCAGCTCTACAAAGCCCGCGCCGGCTTACAGGCCGCGGGCGGGCTCGTTGTCGACCCACGTGTCGAGCGCCACGGCGCCCAGTCCCAGCTCGCGGGCTCGGCGCTCGGCATACTCCAGCAGGGCGCTGGCCACCCCGAGGCGGCGAAACTGCTCGGCCGTCGCCAATGAGTCCACGTAGAAGCTCGACCGTGGCGGCTCGGCGCCCGGCCGCCCCCCTGCCCGGTAGACCCACAGCGCACCGGGCCAGCGCCACGGCGGGATGCTGCGGAGGGTCGTGCGCAGGAACGCGTGCGCGCGGGGGGTCCATTCGCAGAAGGGCATCGCGGCCATTGCACCCACCACCCTGCCGTCGAGTTCCGTGACCCAGATCACGTCGGCACTGGCGGTGCTCTCCCCGGCTCCGAGCGCCCTGGCGAGGGTCCGCTCCGCGAGTCTGCGCGATCCCGCGTAGCGCTCATACATCCCGCCCGAGCTGGCGTACAGGATCGGCACCACCGTGGCGGCGTCGCCGGGCAGGTAGGGCCGCACCCGCGGCTGAGCCGACACCGTGGGCATGCTAGTGGCCCCGTCGGTGGCCCGGGCGGCACGTGGCCGCCCGTTCGGCGCTCGTACACTGGCGGCGGATGTCTCGCTTCTCAGAGTCCCAGGACCCGCTCTTCCAGGCGCTCAACTCGTCGATCTCCTTCGACTTCAGGCTGGCCCCGTACGACCTCGAGCAGTCGATCGCCCACGCGCGCATGCTCGCCCGATCCGGGATCATCACCGGCGATGATCTCGAGGCCATCGAGCGCGGGCTCGAGGAGGTCCGGGCGGAGGTCGAGGGGGACCGCTTCGAGATCCTGCCGGCCGACGAGGACGTGCACATGGCGATCGAGCGCCGCCTGACGGAGATCGTGGGCGAGCCCGGCGCAAGGCTGCACACTGCGCGCTCGCGAAACGACCAGGTGGCCACCGACGTCGCCATGCTCGTGCGGGCTCACTCCCTCCAGGCGAAGGACCTGCTGGCCCGCCTCATGGGAACGATCGTGGAGCTGGCCGAGCGGCACCTGGACTGGCCGATGCCGGGCTACACCCACCTCCAGCGCGCCCAACCCGTCTACCTGTCCCATCACCTGATGGCTTACTTCTGGAAGTTCCGCCGGGATCTTCAGCGGTTCAACTTCTGCCTGAACGCCACGGAGGACCTGCCGCTCGGAGCCGGTGCCCTCGCCGGGGTCAACTACGACACCAGCCGCATGTTCGTGGCCCAGGAGCTCGGCTTCGGCGGCATCTCCGAGAACTCGATCGACGCGGTCTCCAACCGTGACTTCGTGCTCGACTACCTCTCGGCGGCCGCCACCTGCGCCACCCACATGTCCCAGCTCGGCGCGGAAATCGTGACCTGGTCGAGCGAGGAGTTCGGCTTCTGCGAGGTCGCTGACCGCTTCGCCTCGGGCTCCAGCCTGATGCCTCAGAAGAAGAACCCTGATGCCGCGGAGCTCCTGCGGGCGAAGGCGCCCAGGGTGGCCGGGCGCCTGGCCACCTTGCACGGGGTGCTCCACGGGCTGCCGCTGACCTACAACAAGGATCTGCAGGAGGACAAGGAGCAGCTCTTCGACGCGGTGGACACCGTCGAGCTGTGCCTGAGCGTGGCGATCGAGATGCTGGCGGGCATCGCCTTCAACCGCTCGCGACTCGCCGCCGCCGCCGCCGACGAGTTGCCGGCCGCCACCGACGTGGCCGACCTGCTCGTGAGGAGGGGCGTGCCCTTCCGCACGGCTCACGGGACCGTTGCCGGCCTTGTGCGCGCCGCCCTCGAGCAGGGGAAGCAGCTCTCCGAACTGACCGAGGCGGAGCTGGCCGAGCTTGCGCCAAAGCTGCGCGATGACTCCGCAGCCGCCGAGGGAGCCTTCCAGGCGTTCTATGAGGTGTTGAAGAAGGATTCGTGGCTCGAGTCGAAGGTCAGCTCGGGCGGCACATCGCTGCCGCGCGTGCGCGACCAGCTCGCCGTGGCCCGGCACCTGCTCGAGGATCTCTCGGATCGGACGTGAGCGCCGCCGCCGCGCTCCTGCCCACCCACGCGGAGTTCTATGCCCGTCCGGTCCTCGAGGTCGCGACTGACCTCCTGGGCTGCGTGTTGTCTCACCGGGCGGCGTCAGGGCGCATCGTGGAGACCGAGGCCTACCACGAGGCAGAGCCGGCCTGCCACGCCCACGCCGGCCTGACCGCCCGCACGAGCGTCTTGTTCGGCCCTCCGGGGCTGGCATACGTGTACCGCTCGTACGGCATCCACGCGCTGTTGAACCCCGTTTGTGAGCCCGAGGGAGTTGGGGCCGCGGTACTCATCCGCGCCCTCGAGCCCGTCGAAGGACTGGATCTCATGCGAGCGCGTCGGGGGATGGCGCACGCCGAGGACCTTTGCTCTGGCCCTGGCAAGCTCACCCAGGCGCTCGGGATCGGACTCGATCTCAATGGCACCTCACTCGGCGAGGGAATCGAAATCCTCCCGCGCCCCCCGCGAATGCCTGCACCCCGGCTCGTCAGCGGCGGCCGCATCGGGATCACCAAAGCCGTGGAACTCCCCTGGCGCTTCTGCGATGCCTCGAGCCGCTGCGTCTCTCGGCCCTGGCCCGAGGCGATGCGCCGCCCCAGGCGCCCCCACCGGCCGAGCGGCTAGGAGGCGCGCAGCGCGATCGCTGATCGCGCGAGCACCGGACTCGCCCATCAGGAGGCGCGCAGCGCGATCGTCCGTCGTCAGCCGGGAGCCGCCCCGCCCGTGCCATCGCCGCCATCCGGGGGAGTTC
>JACCUO010000062.1 GCA_013811765.1 Thermoleophilaceae bacterium
GCTCTGGAAGTCACCCCGGTAGCGCTCGGTGTCCCAGACCGTGCTGAGGTTGCCGTCGATGGCGTTCTGGGTGGCCTCCGGGGACTCCTCCCGATCCTGGCTCTGGGGGTCGTAGTCGTCGGCGGCCCCGCTGGCCAGCTGGACGCGCTCGAGCCCGCCCGCCCGCGGCGTCACCGCGGCCCCGGGCCCCTTCTCTGTGCGCCCGGCGAGGAACGTGACCGCCGCACCGCCCAAGAGCACGATCAGCAGGAGCGAGACGATCCAGCGACGGGGGTTGCGCAACCGGACGGGGACGAAGTCCGCCGTCTCCCCGGGAAGGGCGCGCAGCACGGTGGTGGCCTCGCCTCCTGCCTCGCCCGAGCGGGCCACCTCGATCGCCAGCACCTCCTCGAGATCGCTCACCATGTCGGTCGCGGTGGAATATCGGTTTGCTGTCTCCTTGGCGCTCGCGTGGTCCACCACGGCCGCCAGCGCGGAGGACACCTCGGGTCGCAGCCGCTGCACGTCCGGCAGCGGATCGCGCACGTGCTTCATGGCCACCGCCACCTGGCTCTCGGCCTTGAACGGCACCTCGCCGGTGAGCATCTCGAACAGCACGACGGCGAGCGAGTAGAGGTCGGATTGCTCGGTCACGTCGTGTCCCAGGGCCTGCTCGGGGGCCACGTAGTCGGTGGTGCCGAGCACCCGCCCCGGGGCTGTGAGCCCCTGCACCTCGAGCGAGCGGGCGATGCCGAAGTCAGTGACCTTGGCACGCCCCTCTCGGTCGATCAGGACGTTCTGGGGCTTCACGTCGCGGTGCACGAGCCGCTCGGCGTGCGCGGCCGACAGCGCGCGGCCGATCTCGATCGCGTAGGCCACGGCTTCGGCCACGGGCAGCCTGCCCATCCGCCGGATCCGTTCCTTGAGCGTCTCGCCCTCGATGTACTCGAGCACGATGTAGGGCATTCCATCGTCCTCGCCGAAGTCGATCACGGTGACCACGTGGGGGTGCGAGAGCCGCGCCACCGTGCGCGCCTCGCGACGGAACCGCTCGAGCTGGTCGGGGTCCGAGGAGATCGCGCTGTGCATCAACTTGATGGCCACCCAGCGCTCGAGCGTCGGGTCGTAGGCGCGGTAGACCGTGGACATCCCGCCCGACCCGATCTGCTCCTCCAGGCGGTAGCGGTCGTTGAGGAGGGTGCCGATCACTGCGGTCGTATTGTGCGCTGTTGGATGGTCGTTCGCGTACGGTGCATCACGGATCCTGCCTGCGTCTGGTCGTGGGCCGTCGAGCCGGGCGTGCGTTCCCTGATGGTGGAGTTCGGCGACGAGCTGGATTGGACCTTCGTGATGGGCGGCCTCTCTCGCGAGTTCGGCGGCCCCGAGGGGCTCGTGCCCAAGTGGCTCGACGCGGCAGCCGAGAGCGGCATGCCCACCGATCCGCGCAGCTGGTTCGAGGGGCCGATCAGATCGAGCTACCCGGCGTGCATGGCGGTGAAGGCCGCACAGGAGCAAGGGCCGGGGGCCGCTGCGCGCTACCTGCGGGCACTCCGCGAGGGCATCGTGGCCCTGCGGCGCAAGCTCGATACCACCGAGGCGCTCGTGGAGGAGGCGCGCGGGGCCGGGCTCGACCCCGCGCGCTTTCGTATCGACCTCTCCTCGCACGCCATCGTGGAGGCGTTCGGAAAGGACCTCGACGAGGCACGCGACGTGCCGGACGTGGTGCGAAACGCCGACAAGGTGCGCTGCTCGGAGCCGATGGGCGAGGAGCGCGTGCCGTTTCCCACCTTCCGCTTCGAGGGCGAAGGAGGGGTCCACTGGACCTGCGGCTTTCGCCCGCACGCGGCCATGCGGGAGGCGGCCATCGCCGCGGGCGCGGTGCCCTCGGATGAGCCCCGGCCGGATGTGGCGGGGGCCCTGTCCAGGTTCGGCCGTATGGCCAGGCCCGAGGTGGCCGCCGTGTGTGACCTGCCTGGCCCGCGGGTCGATGCTGCGCTTGCACAGCTCGCGCTCGACTGGCGCGTGCGCCCGGTGCCGGTGGGCAGCGACAGGTTGTGGGAGGCGGCTTAGGCCCCCCGGGAGGCGGCGCAGCGGCTCGGGTGGACTTGGGCCGCGCCGGTGGCCCCAGGCCTCCTGAGCGACCTGGACCATCCTAGCGCTGGTATGCGACCTTCCGATGGTTCAGGTCACCGATGAAAAGTAGTCTGTACATTTCGTTGCAAGCGACGGCGGCTGAGAGCACGGCGACATGGCGATGGACAAGAGGCTGATCACGGACGCGGCCTTGGCGCCGGACTCGGAGCGACTCTTGGCTTCGGCGTTTGACCGGGCGCCGATCGGGATGTCGGTGGTGGACCTCGAAGGGCGGTGGGTGCGCGTGAACGAGGCGTACTGCCGGATGCTCGGCTACCGGCGGGAAGAGCTGCTCGACAAGGCCTTCCGCGACCTGACCCACCCCGAGGACGTCGATGAGGACGTGGAGTGGTTTCGCCGGGCAGTCGCGGGCGAGGCGGACAGCCTCGAGCGGGAGAAGCGTTACATCAGGCGTGACGGATCGGTCGTGTGGGTGGATGTGCGGACCGAGATGATTCGCGACGCCGAGGGTCACCCGGCGTACACCGTCAGCCTGCTGCAGAACATCACCCGGCGCCGCAGTTCCGACCTTGCCCTGCGCACGAGCGAGCGACGGTTGCGCTCGATCCTCGAGAACACCCCCGAGGCGGTATCTGTCAAGGGCCTGGACTGTCGTTACCAGCTGGTCAATCACGCGTTTGAGGAGCATTTCGGGCTGGAGCGTGGATGGATACTGGGCCGTCGAGACGAGGAGATCCTGCCACCGGAGGTGGTCGCCCTGGAGCGGGCGAGCGACGAGCAGGTCCTCCGCACGGGCGAACCGGTGGAGGTGGAGGAGGCGGTGCCCCAAGATGGGGAGGACCGTGTCTACCTGACGGTCAAGTTCCCCCTGCGTGGCGACGAAGGCGAGGTCTATGCGGTATGCGGGATCTTTCACGACATCACCGACCGCAAGCGCCGCGAGGAGGAGCTGCGCGAGCGCCTGGAGTGGACCGATCGCATTCACGCCGTCGTCGCCAACGACCGTCTGGTGCTCCACGGCCAGCCGATCGTGAACCTCGGCTCGGGCGAGGTCGAGCAGGTCGAGTTGCTGGTGCGGATGCTCGACCACGAGGGCTCGTCGGCGCTGATCGCTCCGGGTGATTTCCTACCGGCAGCCGAGCGATTCGATCTCATCGCGGTGATCGACCAGTGGGTCGTGGCGCGGGGCCTCGAGCTCGCCGAGGACCAGCGGGTGGGGATCAACCTCTCGGGGAAGACCATCTCCGACCCCGAGCAGGTCGCCAACATCGAGCGGCTCGTTGCCGAGGGGGGCGCGCCGCCTGAGAACATCGTCTTTGAGATCACCGAGACCGCCGTGGCCGAGAACCTGGAATCGGCGCGGGGGTTCGCCGAGCGTCTGGGTGCGCTGGGTTGCTCGTTCGCGCTTGACGACTTCGGTGTCGGGTTCGGCACCTTCACCTACCTCAAGCACCTGCCGGTGGACTACCTCAAGATCGATATTGAGTTCGTTCGCGACCTCGTCAGCGACAAGACCGACCGGCATGTCGTGCACGCGATGGTGGGAGTGGCGCGGGACTTCGGCATGAAGACCGTCGCCGAGGGCGTGGAGGATCAGGCGACCCTTGAGCTGCTCGGCGCCATCGGCGTCGACTATGCCCAGGGGTACTGGATCGGGCGCCCGGCGCCCATCGACGAGAAAAGACCAACCCCGAAAGATCCGGCGAGGAGCGAATGAGCGAGCCAGACCACAAGCCAGACCCCGAACGTGAGCTCTCAAAGGAGCAGAGCGTGGCCGATCTCGAGCAGGTCCTCGGCGACCGCGGGCAACTGCTCGGCGACCGCGACCAAGGACGGATCGAACAGGACCAAGCCCGGCTCGACAGCGAACGCCAGACCGAAGACCCCGACCACGAGACCACCGCCAAGGCGTTCGATGACCGCCAGGGCAGGCTTGACCGCGCCCAAGCCAACCAGGACGTCAACCAGCAGGCCATCGACCACGCCCAGACCGGTCGAGACGACCAGCAGGAGGGGATCGACGAGCTGCAAGAGGTGCACGACCTGCCGCCCTCGCAGCAGCCCAAGCCCGCCGGCGCCTCGAAGCTAGAGCAGGACGCGCGCGGCCGTGCAGCCGCAGCGCGCGAGCGGGCCGAGGCAGCGCTGCTTCGCGCCCAGGCGAGCCTCCTGCGGGCCGAGGCAGCCGAAAAGCGCACCCGCGACCAGACCCAGCGCGACCAGGACTGAGCACATGTGTGACGGGCTTCCTGATCGCACCACACAGGAATCAAGCTCACCAGGCCTGAGCACAGACCCGCTGCGGATACTGTGTGCCGGCCATGCGTCG
>JACCUO010000068.1 GCA_013811765.1 Thermoleophilaceae bacterium
ACAGCCTCCGGGTGGCGCGCCTCCCCCCGAGGCCCCGCAAGGCCCTCCCCCCACCGGTCCTCCGCCGCAGGGCCCCGCCAGCCCATAGCCGGCCGGCGCCGAGGGATGGCCGCCGACGATCTCGCCGGCGCGCTCACGGGCCTGGACGAGATCACCCGCCGTCTCCGCAAGGAGTGTCCGTGGGACCGCGAGCAGGACGAGCGCTCGATCGTGCCACACACTGTGGAGGAGGCCTATGAGCTCGCCGATGCCGCCCATGCGGGGGATGACTCCAAGCTCGTGGACGAGCTGGGAGACGTCCTGTTTCAAGTGTATTTTCTCTCGCTGCTGCTCGAGGAGCGCGGCGCAGGCAGCCTCGCGAGGGTGGCCGACCACTGCCGCGAGAAGCTGATCCGGCGCCACCCTCACGTCTTTGGCGAAAGGGCCGCCGGCACGGCCGCGGAGGTCCTGCAGAGCTGGAACGAGATCAAGCGGGAGGACGAGCGGGGTGGGGCGATCTTCGGGGAGCTGCCCGAGAACCTGCCGGCGACCCTCTACGCGCGAAAGGTGCAGAAGCGGGCCGAGAGCGCGGGACTGTGCAGCAACGACGCAGGGCGGGCGCTGGCCGATGTCAGGCAGAGCTGTGACCGGCTCCTGTCCACGGACGCGAGGCCCGCGGACGGTGCCTTCGAGGAGGTGGGCAGGCTGCTGTTCGCGGCGGTGAGGGCGGCCGGCGCCCTCGGAGTGGATCCGGAGCTCACACTGCGTGGCGAGGCCGGGAAATTCCGGGGGCAGATCGAGGAGGCAGATTCGAGTTGAGCGAGATCAGGCAGGTGCACGCGCGGCAAATCCTGGATAGCCGGGGCAACCCCACCGTCGAGGTCGATGTGACACTCGGGTCGGGGGCGTCGGGACGGGCGGCCGTGCCCTCGGGGGCCTCGACCGGCGAGTTCGAGGCGATGGAGCTGCGCGACGGGGGCACACCGTTTGCCGGAAAGGGCGTGACCAAGGCCGTGGGCCACGCGAATGGCGAGCTCGCGGCGGCGGTGACGGGCCTCGACGCACACGACCAGGAGAGCGTGGACCGTGCGATGCTCGATCTGGACGGCACCCCCAACAAGGGCCGCCTCGGTGCCAATGCGATTCTCGGTATCTCGCTCGCCACCGCAAAGGCCGCGGCGGCGGAAGCGGGGCATCCGCTGTGGCGTCATCTCGGCGGTGAGGGGGCCCGGGTGCTCCCGGTGCCGATGATGAACGTGCTCAACGGGGGGGCCCACGCCGACAACAAGGTGGATTTCCAGGAGTTCATGGTCGTTCCGGTGGGAGCGCGTTCCTTCTCTGAGGCCCTTCGGATGGGCACCGAGGTCTTTCACGCGCTCAAGGCCAGGCTGAAGGAGCGCGGGCTAGGCACGGCGACCGGTGACGAGGGAGGCTTCGCACCCGACCTCGAATCCAACGAGGCCGCGTTGCTCGCGCTCGTCGAGGGAATCGAGGCTGCCGGCTACGCACCTGGAGAGCAGGTGGGGATCGCGCTCGACCCCGCCACGAGCGAGATCCACTCCGACGGTGCCTACGCCCTCGAGCACGAGGGCCGCAGCCTCTCATCCGATGAGCTCACCACCTACTGGGAGGAGATGGCGGGCCGCTATCCGATCCTCTCCATCGAGGACGGCATGGACGAGGAGGACTGGGCCGGCTGGAAGGCGCTCACCGACCGCCTTGGGGACCACGTCCAGCTCGTAGGAGACGACCTTTTCGTGACCAACACCGATCGCCTCACACGCGGGATCCAGCTCGGGGTGGCCAACTCGATTCTCGTCAAGGTCAATCAGATCGGCACTCTCACCGAGACCCTCGAGGCGGTCCGTACCGCCACCGCTGCCGGCTACACCGCGGTCATGTCCCACCGCTCGGGCGAAACCGAGGACGTCACGATCGCCGACCTCGCGGTCGCGACAGGGTGCGGGCAGATAAAGACCGGCGCCCCCTCGCGTACCGATCGGGTGGCCAAGTACAACCAGCTGCTGCGGATCGAGGAGGCCCTCGGGGATCGCGCACAGTATCCGGGGCGCTCGGTCTTTCGGAACTGACCGTCCCCGGCTTTTCGACGGGCGATAGAGCCGGGCGTGACTCCTTTTCCGGCATATGAACGAGACAGGTCAGTGGACCGCTTGATGCGCCGGAAGGAGGTCATCACCAGGCAGCGAAGCAACTGCCGATGGCCGCTACGGCAACCGCCCGCACATCTCGCCCCGCCCCGCGTGGTGGCCCTCGCGCCGGAGGGGCCGGGCGCATCCGCTGGGATCGGCTGGGCAGGATCGCTCTCCTGACGATGCTGGGCGTGATCGTGCTCCTCTACATCTCGCCTACCAAACACTGGTTCGAGCAGTCGGGCACCCGGTCGGCACAGGAGTCCGAGCTCTCGCGTCTCGATGCGGAGAACGCTCAACTGAAGAGGAAGGTCAGGGCGCTCAAGAACCCAGGCACCCTGGAGCAGGAGGCCCGCCGCCTGGGAATGGTCAGGCAGGGCGAGCGCAGCTACGTGATCGAGAACCCGCCGGAGCGCTAGGAGCGGACGAAGGTCCCCGCGGGCATCCGCGGTAGCTTCACCGCATGGCCTACCCGCTGGAGAACGCTGTCTCGCAGTGGGAGGAGGGAGAGCGCCGGGTAGGTGCCGATCCGGCCATGGATCCGGCCGTCAACGTTGTCCTGGAGGCGCTGAGGCGGCGCCTTGGCTCGACATTCGAGGTTGCCGAGCTCGCACAGCTCTACTCGGGCGACACCGATTGGGCCTCCGACCTCGCCCGGCAGGGAACGGCGGGCACGGACGCGGTCTTCGTGGTGGACGCGGCCTTCGGCCGCTATGCGCGGGAGGCTGCCGACTACGGGGGTGGACGGGTTCGGCCCCGGGCTGAGGGGTGACGAGGGGCAGTAGTCCCGTGCCCTCGCTGTGGGAGCTTCTCCTCGGCTTAGGCCGGCGGGTCTTCATCCGCGTCAGGGGTCTCACCCGCACGCGTGATCACGATCCGGTTGGGCTCGATCGCAACCGTCACCGGACGATGCCCGGCCCAGTGCTCGGCGTAGAGAGGGTTGTCCCGCACGGCGGGATCAAGCCAGAGGCCGTAGCCGTCATCGCCATGATCGAAGGTGCCCTCGAGGGGCTTGCCCTCGCGCCCGCCGCCGCGAGCCCCAGCGCGCCCACGGCCCCCGCGGCGCCCCCGCCGGCGGCGGCGCGGCTTGCCGTCGTCCTCCGCAGCCTCGTCCCGGCTACCGCTCTCGGACGAGGCCTCGCCGTTCTCGTCCTCCTCCCTGGCGGCCAGCTCGGCCTCCAGCGCTGCCGCCACAAGCGCCTCGTCTTCCGCGCGCAGGTCGGGCTCCTCCTCGCGAACGGTCGGCCCAAAGAGGTCTGACTCTCCGCCGGCGGCTTCACCCACCTCGAGCTCGTGCTCGCTCTTGAAGGCCGAGATGTCCTTGACGGACACATCAAGCTGGTGAGCGACCCAGGCGTCGGTGCGACCTTGGCGGACCCACGTCCGGATCTGGTTGAGCTGCGGCTTCAGGGAACGACGTGCCAAGGCGGCGGGGAGATTAGCAATACCTGAGCTCCCGACTTCGCTAGTGCCTCAATGCTCGCGAAGTGGGCGGTCCCCAGGTAGTATCGGGGCGGCAACCTGCTGAGGTCCGTTGAGCAAGCTCCAGGGAGGGAGACGCGACGCCACGATGCTGGTCCTGACCCGCAAAGGCAATCAGAGCATCATGATCGGCGACGAGATCGATATCTCGGTGCTGGCGATCATGGGAGAGAAGGTCCGTATCGGCATCGAGGCACCGCGCTCGATCCCAGTCTTCCGCAAGGAGGTCTACCTGGAGATCCAGCGGGACCGCGCGGCGAAAGAGGATTCGGCCGAAGTCGACGAGGCGCTCGACTCTCTAAAGAGCAAATAGGTCACCCGGGGCTCCCGTCCCCGGACGGCAGCCCCGGGGCCTATCCTGCGAGCAGGGCGAGTGCCTGGAACATGGCGAGCGTGACGATTACGGTGGTCGCCAGGATCGCGAGGCAGAGCCCGAGGAAGCGCAGTGTGCCCTGCTTGTGCACTTTTTCCACACGCCGCATGCGAGAGCGCTTGACCGCCTGACGGCGCAGGTGCTCCCGGCGCTGCACTGACTCGGCCGCCTCCTCACGGAAGGCGGCTTCGTACTGCGCGAGGGACTGACGCATCTTCATAGGCGTCGTCAGGGTACCAGCGTGTAACGCCGGGAAACCCCGGCCGTGCCGCCGGTAGGGGCGGATAGGATGCGCTCGTGGAGCACAGGTTCACGGGCCCCTCCTACACCCTTGGGATCGAGGAGGAGCTGATGATCGTCGATGCCGAGACCCTGGACCTGACGAATTCGATCGAGGGGCTGCTCCAGGACCTGGCCTCCACCACGGTGCCCGGTGAGGTGAAGCCCGAGCTGATGGAGTCGGTGTGCGAGATAGCCACCACCCCGTGCTCGGGCGCCGCGGAGGCCGGCGAGCAGCTGTCTGGGCTGCGGCGCGCTGTGAGGTCGGTGGCGGAGCAGCGCGGGCTCGCCATCGGGGCGGCCGGCACGCACCCTTTCGCGATGTGGGAGGACCAGCGGATCGTCTCCCGGCCGCGCTACCGCGACCTGATTGCCGGCCTGCAGTTCGTGGCGCGGCAGGAGCTGATCTTCGGCATCCATGTGCACGTGGGGCTAGATGGCCCGGACAAGGCGATCCATGTTGCGAACGGGATGCGGGTGCACCTCCCGCTGCTCCTGGCGCTATCGGCGAACTCCCCCTTCTGGCGTGCCGACTCGACGGGGCTGCTCTCCACGCGCACTCCGATCTTCCGCGCCTTCCCGCGCGTGGGCATCCCCCCGCGCTACGACGACTTCGCGGACTGGGCCAGCCGGATCGAGTTCATGGTCGCCAGCAAGGCGATCCCTGACTACACCTACCTCTGGTACGACGTGCGACCCCACCCCAACTTCGGCACCGTGGAGGTCCGGGTGATGGATTCACAGACGCGGTTGGAGCACACCGTCGCTCTCTCCGCGCTGGTGCAGGCGATGGTGAGGGAGCTGGCCGAGCACCATGAGTCGGGGCAGGAGCTCTCGCGCTACCCCTACGAGATGCTCGACGAGAACAAGTGGCTCGCGGCCCGCCATGGACTCGCGGGCGAGCTCGTGGACCTGCCCAGCCGAGACCGGGTGCGTACGAGCGATCTGGCGCGCCGGCTCGTGGATCGCCTGAAGGGCCACGCGGAGGATCTCGGGTCGGCCAACGAGCTGGCTGCGATAGAGGACCTCCTGGAGAACGGCAACGGCGCCTCGCGCCAGCTCGTGGTGTACGAGGCCAACCACGACCTGCGGGAGGTCGTCGGTGAGATCGTGGACAAGACTGTGCCCTCGGCGGCCGACCCGGCCGGCTGATCCCGGCGGGTACTCTCAGCAGCGTGAGCCAGCCCGACCTCTTCGTGGTGTGCAAGAACTGCGGGAACGAGGTGAGCCCCTACGTGACCGAGTGCCCGTACTGCGGGCAGCGGGTGCGCAAGCGCGCGCCGAAGCTGGAGCGCGGTGGGGAGGACTCCGAGCCCCGCGCGAAGCGCCGCCGGCCGCGCCTGTCCGGCTTGCGCGCGGAGGAGATGGAGGGAATCGCGCCCGACGGGCGACCCGTGGTGACGGGCGCCCTGATCGTGGTTTCACTGCTCGTGACGCTGGTGCTGGCGGCGGGCGGCGTAAGCCTCGGGGAGGCGGGTGGAATCGTGATGCCCGACGACCAGGAAGCGTGGCGCTACGTGACCGGTCCCTTCGTCCATGACAGCCTCGCCTACCAGTTCGTGACCCTCGTGGCGGTCGGTGTCTTCGGCTCGATGATCGAGCGGCGCTTCGGCTGGTTCCCGCTGCTGGCCGTGTTCCTGGCGGCGGGCGCTGCGGGCTGCGCGGCGGCCGTGGCCGCTGACGTCGGCACCCCCTTCGGCGATAGCTCCGTCTATGGGGTGCTGGGCGCCAACGGCGCCGCGCTGGGCTTGCTGTGCGCCTGGCTCGTGGACGACCGCAGGGCAGCCGCCCGAGGGGACGATCGCGAGAACGACCTGCTCGGTGTGCGTGTCTTTCTGGCCGTTCTGCTGCTGCTGCCGCTTGCGATCGAGGAGGCGAGCGCCGTCGCGGGGATCACCGGGGCGGTCGTCGGAGCTCTCATGGGCTTCGTCCTTCCCGCGTTCACGCGACGCTGATCTGCCCGGGGGGCCCCTCAATCACGCGCCCGACGCGGGCGCCGGGGAGGTCGGCGCCGGCGGGAGCCGCGATCAGGAGGCCGCCGGAGGTCATCGCGTCGCAGAGCAGCCATCGGCGCTCCTCCGGCACGTCCGGCCCCCAGCTCACTACCTCCTCCGCCCAGGTGCGGTTGCGGCGGGTGCCGCCTGCGATCGGCGGGTCCTCGCGCAACAGGAGATCCAGCACCCCTGCAATGGCAGGGACGGCATTCGCCTCCACTTCGGCTCCCACGCCGCTGGAGGCGACCATCTCGCGCAGGTGGCCGAGCAAGCCGAAGCCCGTCACATCGGTCATGGCACTCGCACCGGCCGCGAGTGCGGCGGCTGACGCGGCGCGGTTCAACTCGGTCATCACCCGCACCTGCTCGGCCACGAGCGCGCCAGGCGCGAGGCCGCGCTTGGCTGCGGTGGAGACAACCCCGCCCCCGACGGGCTTGGTGAGGAAGAGCTCGTCTCCTGGCCGGGCGGTCGAGTTGCGTACCAGCCGGTCGGGATGCACGGTCCCGGTTACTGCGAGCCCGTACTTGGGCTCGCGGTCGTCGATCGAGTGCCCGCCCGCGATCGACACTTCCGCCTCCGAGGCCGTGGCCGCGCCCCCGCGCAGGATCTCGCGGAGGATCTCACCGCCAAGCTCCTCCAGCGGGTAGGCAACCAGGTTGAGGGCGGTCACCGGAGTCCCGCCCATCGCGTATACGTCAGAGAGGGCGTTGGTGGCGGCGATCCGCCCGAAGTCGAACGGGTCGTCCACGATCGGGGTGAAGAAGTCCACGGTTGTCACGATCGCCAGGTCGTCCGAAACGCGGTAGACGGCCGCATCGTCGGCCGTCTCGTTTCCCACCAGGAGGCTCGGATCACCGTTTCGCGGCAGATCTGCGAGCAGCGAGTGCAGCGCTTGAGCCGGGAGCTTGCAGGCGCAGCCGGCGCCGTGGGAGAGCTCGGTCAGCCGGGGGGTCCTCACGCGCCTATCATCCCGCGCCATGCCCGAGCGCGCTTTCACGGATGGGGAGTTGGACCGCGCGGTCGAGGCCCTTGGCGACCCCGAGCGCTTTCGGACGGCCGAGGCGCGCGTCGCGCGCGTGGCACCCCAGCTCCAGCGGATACTGAACGACGCCCTGCATTCCGGCGGCTGGTTCGGTGAGGCCCACGACTCCCAGATCCGTCAGGCCGCGGCCGCCGGGGAGGAGAACGAGCGCATCGTCGCGATGCGCACGCTCCTGGCCGAGGAGACCCGCATGGGGATGCTCGTCGGGGTGGCTGTGGGCTGGGAGCTCGCGCGTGAGCTGGAGCTCTCCTGAGATCGACGGACCCCAGAGATATCCTCGCCCCGCCCTTTCGACCCTCTAGTGAAGGAGAGCACGATGCCTGACGTGGAGTTCGAGACGGGCAGTGGCAGTGCCCCGGGCTACCTCGCGGCCCCCGAGTCGGGCGGTGGACCCGGTGTGATCGTTCTCCAGGAGTGGTGGGGTCTCGAGGACCACATCAAGGACGTGTGCGACCGGCTGGCGAAGGAGGGCTTCTTCGCGCTCGCCCCCGACCTCTTCCGAGGTGAGACCACCGACCAGCCCGACGAGGCCCAGCAGAAGATGATGGCGCTCTCGATGGATCAGGCCGAGCACGACATGCGCGGCGCAGTCGACTTCCTGGTGGAGCAGGAAGGTGTGCACGGGCCGGGCGTGGGCGCGGTCGGCTTCTGCCTCGGTGGCGGGCTCGCGGTGTGGGCCGCCACGATCAACGAGAAGGTGAAGGCGGTGGTGAGCTACTACTACGTCATGCCACACGGCAAGCCGGACTTCTCGGAGATCAAGGCTCCCGTGCTGGGCCACTTCGGCACGGACGACGACTTCGTCCTGCCCGGCCACGCCAAGGCCCTCGAGCGCGAGATAGCGAACGCCTCGGGCCGGCCGGTGAGCTTCGAGTTCTACGAGGGTGCGGGGCACGCCTTCTTCAACGACACGAACCGCCTCGGCACCTACGACCAAGGGGCGGCCGAGCTCTCCTGGGGGCGCACACTCGACTTCCTGCGCTCGAACCTGGGCTGAGGGCCGGGTGGCCACGCCCGGAGGAAGCTCCCGTGCGCACAGGCAGGTCGCTGCGGCGGCGATCGCCGCCATGGCGCTTCTCGGTGCCGGCTGCGGGGATGACGAGGGCCAAGGCGAGCGGAAGACCGTGGAGACCACCACCAGGCCGACCACCTCCCCCGAGACCGCCCCGGCCCGCACCGGTCCCGAGCCCCGGCAGACCACCACGACACCGGCGGAAGATGCCCGCCCCCCAACATCGCCAGAGGACGGGCCGGGCGGGGCGGGGGACGAGGAGCCGGTCAGCTCTCAGGCACTGCTGACCGGCCGCGCGGGGAAGATCGGCCCTCGGCGTGTACAGGTGCCGCCCTTCATCGCGATCCGCGTGGAGCTGCGCTCCGCCGACGGCAGGTCCTACGCGCTGCGGTTCGGCAAGCGGCTGATCAGGGCGAATCGAGATATGCCCTCGATGTCCGCCACCTTCGACGGCCTGCGTCCCGGGCGGCGGCTGCAGGGCAGCTCCGAGTCCGGCACGGTGGTGATCGAGGCCTCCGCGGAACCCGGCCCCTGACGCGGTGGCCTACGGAGCCGGTGGAGGGGGCGCCGCCACGGGCGCCGGCTCCCCGGCGGGGGGCGGCTCGAGGATGGCGACGGGCGCCTCGCTCGGAGGCAAGGGAGCTGGAACGAAGGCCTCCGGCGGCCGGGGGACAGGCTCGATGCGCGGGGGCAGCGTGGCTGTGGACTCCTCCTCCTGCACCGGCGCGGGCGCCGGGGGGACGGGTGCCGGGACGGGTGCCGGCGTGGCGGCTACCGGAACCGGGGGCGGCTTGGGCTTGCTCTTGGCGGCCTTGATCGCCGAGGGTGGCGTCTTCCGCGGCTTGACCGCGGGCTCGGGGGCCTTCGGAGTCTGGGCCGGCACGCGCACCGGCGCGACGCGCGTGGTGACCGGCACTCCAGCGTCCCGCTTTGTGACCTGCTTCACCTCCACCGCGCCCGCGGTCACGATCACCGCTGCCGCCATGCCTGCAGCGGCCTTCGAAGCAAGCGTGCCAAGGCCCGCTCCAAGCGCCCCCGAGGCAGCCCCGCTCGCAGCTGTGGCCGCGGTGGCGGCGCCCCCCGCGGCCATTCCCGCAGAGCCCACGATGCCCGAGCCGCCGGCGGCGGCGCCCCCGGCAGCGGCTCCGCCACCGAAGCCGAGCTTTGCGAGCCCGAGCTTCTTGAGGATCACGAGTGGACCGATCGGGTACACGGCGGCCAGTGCCTTCGTCGTGCTGCGGAGCTCGGTACGGAAGATGCGACAGCGGTCGCAGGCCTTGACGTGGCGGCGCACCGGGGATGTGCTCCGGGTGAGTCCCTCGGCCACCCGGCCAAGCTCCAGTCGCACCTCGTCGCAGGTGAGCAGCCGCGCCTCGGCGGCCTCGGCAAGGCTCACGCGGGCGCGTACCAGAAGCGACTTGACGCTCGGGATGGTGGTGTCCATCGTCTCGGCGATCTGCTCGTAGGACAGCGCGTCGATCTCGCGCAGCAGCAGGGCGGTCCGCTGGGTCTCGGGCAGGTCGCCCACGTCGGTGACGACCTGGCGAAACTCCTCGCGGCCGTGGACCGTCTCGGCCGTGGTGGCGCCGTTGTCGCGCTCGAAGATGTCCATCGAGTCCTGGCCGGCGGCTCGGGGCTTGCGCAGGTGGTTCAGGCACCGATTGCGCGCAATGCGATACAGCCACGGCCGGGCGTTGACTGGCCTCTCGTCGGCCAGCAACGCGTTGTAGGCGGCGGCGAAGACCTCCTGCAGCACGTCCTCGGCGTCCTCCTGGGAGCTGAGCATGTGCCTGCAGAATGCGAGGAGACGCGGCTGATAGCGCTGGACGAGCGCCTCGAACGCACCGTTGTGGCCCCGGCGAATGAGCGCCACGAGCCGCTCGTCCCCCTGAAGGCGCAGCAGCGGGGAACGGCCGGCGAGCGCAGGAAGCGAGGGGTGGTGTAGAGCGGAAGCTTCCATGCGATATCCGGGGGCCGGCACGCCCCTGGTAAGAGAAAACGCTAGCAGCGCCCAAGTTGCGGTCGGGTGCCGGGCCGGCTGGGGTGGGGGCTTTCAGTGGCGAGTGCCCGGGGCGGGGCTCGAACCCGCACGCTCTTTCGAGCAGCGTCTTTTAAGGACGCGGCCTCTACCAGTTGGGCTACCCGGGCCCCTGGGGAATGCTAAGCGCTCCCCGCGCGCGGGACCGTATGTCGCGGCGGTGGACTCTCGCGGCGGTGGATTCCCTTCTTGTCGCGGCGGTGGACTCCGTTCTTGTGCCCCAACCACGGCTGTGTATCCCGGGTGGGGTAGCTCAGCGCCTTAAGACGCGGTTAACAATTCACCCAGCTGATGCAACGCCGACTGCGTCATCGGTTCCTCCACTCATATAGATTTTCTGAGAGGTGACGCACCGATGCCCGGCAGAACCGGCACGAAGTCGGGGACCGGTCGATCGGGAGGAGATACCGGAACAAGGATGGGAGCTGTGAGCAGGTTGGGGCGGGTGGCCGCCCTCGGCGCGGTCATCGCGGCCGTCACGCTGGTCGCGCTGGTCCTCGTCGGCGGAGGATCGGGCGGCTACGAGGTCACGGCGAAGTTCATCAACGCGGGCCAGATCGTGAAGGGGAATCCGGTCCAAACCGGCGGCACGGCCATCGGCACGGTCAAGGAC
>JACCUO010000078.1 GCA_013811765.1 Thermoleophilaceae bacterium
GGCACATCGAGGGCCGCGACCTCGCGGTGTCCGTGCTCGACCCGGAGCCGGGGGAGGCCGGTGGGCCCCAGGCGCTACCGGTTGTGGAGGCGGTGCCACTGGGCGAGAACTTCTACGACTTCGAGGCGCGCTATGAGATCGGCCGCACGTCGTTCGTCTGCCCTGCCGACCTGCCGGACGAGGTCACGGAGCGCGCTCAGGAGCTGGCGCTGGCCACCTACGGGCTGCTCGGCTGCCGCGGCTTCGGGCGAGTGGATTTGATGCTGGACGCCTCCGGCGGGCTCCATGTGCTCGAGGCCAACCCGATCCCGGGGCTCACCGAGACGAGCCTGCTTCCCCAGGCGGCCGAGGCGGCGGGGATCGGCTTCGATCAACTTGTGGGCCGGATCCTGAGCGCGCCGGGGGGCTCGCGCTGAGGACACCGGTGAGGCCGGATCAGCTTTCGCCGGCGAAGTCCTCGGGTGAGACGTTGTCGAGGAAGTCCTTGAACTTCTCCACCACCTCGTCCTGGTCCTCGACCTCGTGCTCGAACTCGATCGCGGACTCGGAGATCACGTCCTCCGCCGCGAAGATCTTCGCCTCCGTGCGCACCGCGAGCGCCAGCGCGTCCGACGGGCGGGAGTCGATCTCCACCTCGCGGCCATCCATCAGCAGGGTGATCGCAGCGTAGAACGTGTTCTCGCGCAGCTCGGTGACCGAGACCTTGGTGCACGAGACCTCGAGCTCGGAGAGGACGTCGTTGATCAGGTCGTGGGTCATCGGGCGGGGCGTGTTGGCGCCCTGCAGCTTCATGAGGATCGCGGCCGCCTCGGGATGACCGATCCAGATCGGGAGGAATTTGTTCCCCTCGCGCGTCTTCAGGAGCACGATCGGCTGCTTGCCGACCATGTCGAAGCTCACGCCATAAATCACCATCTCCTGCATGCGCCGGCTCCCTCGGGGGTAGAGCCACAGTCTAGTGGCGATGAACCGCCGCGGCGAGGCCGGCGCGTGGCGCAGAGCGCCCGGTACAATCGCGCCCCCGGGCGATTAGCTCAGCCGGTTAGAGCGCGTCTCTGATAAGGACGAGGTCCCTGGTTCGAGTCCAGGATCGCCCACTTCGCTTGCGGCACGAAGGTGGCCGGAAGAAAGGCCCGCGCGGCATCAGGCGGCCCGGATCTGTCTATCGCCTCTCCGGCGCAGCAGCTCTTCGGCCAGCTCCACCGCCTCTCGCGGACTGTCGAAGTCGAGCTGGACGCGGCAGCCCTCGGCCTTTGGCTGCACGTTGACGGGCCGCCCGAGCGCGGTTGTGAGGGTGTCCTCGACTGCGGCCAGTGCCTCCGCCAGGTCGGGATGCACGACGGCCGCGCGGCGCTCGACGTGCGGGGCGCCGCCATGCTCGGCGAGCTTTGCCCTGCGCTCGGTCTCGCGCACGGACCAGCCACCCGCGCGGGCGTCGGCCGCCAGGCGGCGACGCTCATCGTGCGCCTTGCACTGCAGGATCGCTCTGCCATGCCCCTCGGAGAGCGCGCCCGATTCGACCATCTCGAGAACCTGGTCGGGCAGCTCCAGCAGCCGGATCAGGTTGGAGACGGCCACGCGGCTCTTGCCGACCCGACGCCCCACCTCGCCCTTCGTGATCCCGACATCGTCGACGAGCATCGCGCAGGCACGAGCCTCCTCGATCGGGTTGAGGTCCACGCGCGCCATGTTCTCGGCCAGGGCCAGATCGAGACGCTCCCAGTCCTCGGCCTGGCGGATTACGGCCGGAATCGACCCTAGCCCGGCGATCTTCGCCGCGCGAAGACGGCGCTCCCCCGCGACCAGCTCGAACTCCCCCCCGGCTAGCGGCCGGACGACGATCGGCTGGAGCAGCCCGCGGCTGCCGATCGACTCGGCAAGGGCCAGCAGCGCCTCCTCGTCGAAGTCGCGCCGGGGCTGGCGCGGATTGGGTTTGATCAGCTCGACGGCCAGTTCACGGAGCCCTGCCTCCTCCGCCCGCGCGCGGGGCAGGATGGCCGCGAGACCCCTACCCATCCCTCGCCCTCCCGGTTGGGGCTCAGCTATTGAGTCAGGCACGGGCGGCCACCTCCTTGGCAAGCTTCAGATACGCCGCGGACCCGGGGCTCGTGGGTGCGTGGCGGATGACGGGCACGCCGAAGCTCGGCGCCTCCCCGAGGCGCACGTTGCGCGGGATCACGGTGTCGAAGACCAGCTCCGGGAAGTGCTCACGCACCTCACGCTCGACCTGCTGGGCCAGCTTCGTGCGCCCGTCGTGCATCGTGAGGATCATCCCGGCGACCGTGAGGCGGGGGTTGAGCTCGCGCTGTATCAGCGACAGCGTGTCGAGCAGCCCCGCGAGGCCCTCGAGCGCGAAGTACTCGGTCTGGACCGGCACGATCACGCGGTCGGCGGCGGCGAGGGCGTTCACGGTCAGAGGGCCGAGTGAAGGAGGGCAGTCCAGCAGGGTGAACAGGTACCGGTCGCGGACGGCTCCAAGCTGCTCGCGCAGCCGCGTCTCGGACCCGGGCATGCGGGGCAACTCCACGGTCGCACCTGCGAGATCCGGGGTGGCCCCCACGGCCGAGAGGTTCGGGAAGGGCGTCGGGCGGGCGGCCTCCGCCACCGTGGTCTCCCCGGCGAGACAGTCATAGATACTCGGCGTGGTGTCCTTCGGCAGGCCGAGCCCCACGGTGGCGTTGCACTGCGGGTCGAGGTCCACGAGGAGCGTCTCGTGGCCCGCCTCGGCCACGCTGGCCGCGACGTTCACGGCGGTCGTGGTCTTACCCACGCCGCCCTTCTGGTTTGCAATCGCGAAGATCGTGCCCATCTGGCCTCACGGTACGGGTGCGAGCGGTCGGAATCGGGCGCTCACCGAGATGGTTCGGGGCCGAACGCCAGTCTCCTTTCAGGCAAGGGGGCGCTTTCGCGCGACACCCACCCGCCGAGGGAAGCCCGCGGGGGTCGGCAGGACCTTGGAAAGCACGTGAAGATGGCGGTCGCGAGCGTGCGGAAACGGCTCGACCCGCAGAACAGCCTCGGGATGGAGCCCGAGCCGCTCCGCCGCGCGGCGCCCGGCCGCTTCCTCCTCCGGATCGCGAGCGCCCTTCCACGCCACGAGGACACCACCGGGACCCAGCAGTGGCGCGGCATACTCGGCCAGCACCGCCAGGGGGGCGAGCGCTCGGGCCGTCACGGCGTCGTACGCGCCGGCGCCTTCCCCCGCCGCCCACTCCTCGGCCCTCTCTGGCACCGATCGCGCGCCCTGAAGCCGCGCAGCGCCCGCGAGACGGTCGATCACAGCGCACTTCCTCATGTTGGACTCGATCAGGTCTACTCGGGCCTCGGGCAGCGCCGCCGCCAGGGCGAGGCCCGGAAACCCCGCCCCGGCACCTACGTCGGCCACACGCCCCGCCCGGGCCAACTCCGGTATCTCGAGGCCGGAGAGACTGTCTGCCAGATGCCCGTCCACCACCTCCGCCGCCGACCGAAGCGCCGTCGGCGGATCCGGTTCGCGCTCCAGTGCCTCGACCAGGGCCCAGAGGGATTGCTCGCTCGAGCGGGGCAGGCCGTGGTGGGCTGCGAGGGCCTCGACCGCCTTTCGCGAGGCGTTCAGGGTCCGGGAAAGGCGTCGGACCACGGCACACTCCGACCTTACTCCCGGCGGGGTCCCCGTACCTGCAGGAGCCACCCCAAGCGATGCGGAATTGGAGGAGGGACCATTAGCATGGCCCCGGCTATGCCACTGCGTATCGCCGTCGCCGGAAAGGGGGGCGCCGGGAAATCGATGATCGCGGGAACCATGGCGCGTGCCCTCGCCCGCAGGGGCCACTCCGTGCTGGCGCTCGGGACAGACGCGATGCCAGGCCTGACACACAGCCTGGGCGCGCCCCCCAGCCTCGAACCGGCGCTCGCAGAGGCGGTCGAGCCGGACGGCCGGCGGTGGCGCCTGAAGAAAGGGATTGGGCCGGTGCGCGCGGTGCAGCGCTATGCGACCACGGCACCGGACGGAGTGCGCCTGCTCGATTGCGGAACCCCGACCGGGAGGGGCGCCGACCCGGTCTACGCCTCGATCAGCGCGTTCGCGCAGGTCATCCGTCGGCTCGAGGACGCCAATGCGTTCCGCGACTGGACACTGGTCGGCGATCTCGCAGCCGGTCCGGAACCCGCTGCCGTCAACTGGGCTCCCTATGCCGACACCTGGCTCGTGGTCGTCGAGCCGACCTGGAAGTCGGTGCTGACCGCCAGGCGGATCGCCCGCATCACCCGCTCCCGGGCGGGGAAGTCCACCCTCCTCGTGATGAACAAGGCATCCGAGTCGGGCTTGCGAGCGGCTGAGCAAATGCTTGGCGAGCGGGTCTTCGCCTCGATCCCGGCAGACGGCGCGGTCATCGACGCCGACCGCGCCGGCGTGGCGCCCATCGACCATTCGCCCTCGTCGCCCGCCGTACATGCCATCGAAAGGCTCGTCGAGGCGCTCGAGCGGGCTAGTATCGACCGCATGGTGAAGTCGTGAAGATCATCGTTGCGGGCAAGGGCGGTGTCGGGAAGACGACGATCTCGGGCACGATCGCCAGATCGCTCGCCCGCTCGGGGCACTCGGTCCTAGCCCTCGACGCCGACAACAACCCGATGCTCGGGATATCACTCGGCGTGGGCCCCGAGCGAACGGACGAGCTGGGAACGCTGCGCCAGGCTCTCGAATCCGGCGAGGTGGCGCACCAGCCCTCGACCGCCGGGGCGATCGAGACCTTCGGCACTGACGCCCCCGACGGGGTGCGTCTCGTGGTCCTCTCCCGGATCGATCGCGCCGATCCGGGCTGAACCTGATGTGGAATCACGCCTGAGCAGTTGCTCGGGGAGCTCGAAGGCGACGGCAAGACCACGATCTGCGACTCCGAGGCGGGGGTCGCAACCCTCCTCCGGCTGCAGCCGGGCCAGACGGACATCGTGCTGGTCGTGGCACAGCCGGGCGCGAAGTCGCTCGACGTGGCCCGGCGTGCGATCGAGCTGGCGCCGGAGGACACCGACCTGCTCGTCGTGGCCAACCGGGTCCGCGACCAGGCTGACCTGGAAGTGATCCAGACGGCGGTCGGAAACCGCGAGCTGGTCGTGGTCCCGGAGGACGACGCCATCACCCGGGCCGAGCAGGAGGGGCTCGCGCCGATCGACGTGGATCCGGATGCGCCCGCCGTTCGCGCTCTTATCAACCTCGGGGAGCGGCTTGCCGCGCTCAGCCCTCGCGGCGAACGGGTGTGATCACCAGGCGCCGGTCTGGCTCGTCGCCCTCACTGTGTGTCTCGACGTCGGTGCGGTCGCGCAAGTACATGTGCACGACCTTCCGCTCGAGCGCCCGCATCGGCTCGAGATCGACGGGGCGTCCGAAGCTGACCGCATCCGATACGGCCCGGTCGGCCACCCGCTGCAGTGCCGCCTCACGCCGCGCCCGGTAACCGGCCGCGTCCACGACCACCTGCTTGCGCTCCTCGCCACCGCGCAGCGCCGCGCGCATCCCCAGGTGCTGAAGGGCGTCGATGGTGGATCCGTGCTTTCCGATCAGGAGACCGAGGTCCTCACCGTTCACGGTCGCGCGGATCTCCTCCGGCGTCTCCTCGACATCCACCGTGGCGCGCAACCCGAGGGCCTGCACGACCCGGGTTATGACGGCTCGCAGCCGTTCCGCCGGCTCGGCCGGCAGATCCGCCTCGGCCACGCTGCGCCAGGCCTGCGCGTCGACCTCCCCTCGAACGCGCGCGGGCGCGCCGTTGCCCTCATCGAGCACCTCGAAGCGAACGCAGTCGGCGGTTATGCCGGGGAAACGCGGCTCCAGGTCCTTCATGGCGCCCCATTTGGCCTCACCGAGGGTCTCGCCCTCGGCTTCCGCGATCAGGTCCTCCGGACCCGGCTCCATGGGACTTTCCAATCCTGAGGACACGGCTATCGCCGCCGGCCCGAGCGCTTCTTCTTCTTCCGGGGGGAGCCGGGGGGTGCCTTGGGCCGACCGCCGTTCGGGCCACCTCCCGCCTTTCCGGCGGCGACGGCCGCAGTGGTCGCCGCGGGCTTGGCACTCGGCGACTTCGGCTTCCCCCGTGCCGGCGGCGGCTTGGCGTCCTCCTCAGAGTCGGACGCCAGAAGGTCGGGCCGCGGGTAGAGCTTGCGCACGACGAGCTGCTGCCCGATCGTCCAGACGTTGGTGGTTATCCAGTAGACGATCAGCCCCGCCTCGAAGTTGATGATGAAGATGACGAAGACAAACGGCAGGGCGAGCATGATCCGCTTCTGATTCTTGTCCCCGCCGATCGAGGTGATGAGGCCCGCGATCAGCTGGGTGACCACGTAGAGCACGATCATCACCGCGAGGACGGCCGGCTCGCCTGTCAGGTTCTCCGCGAGGTCCGGGATGAAGAGGAAGCTCTCCTCGCCTTCGATGTCCCTCTGGAACGACTTGCTGCGCAGAAGCTCGAACAGCGCGATGAAGAAGGGGATCTGGAGCAGGATGGGGAGACAGGAAGCGAGCGGGTTGACCTCTCGCTCCTTGTAGAACTTCATCATCTCCTGCTGCATGCGCTGCTTGTCGTCCTTGTAGCGCTCCTGAAGCTTCTTGATCTCCGGCTGGAGCACCTGCATCTTCTGCATCGACTTCACCGAGCTGAAGGTGAGCGGGAGAATCAGGAGGCGGATGGTGAAAGTCAGCAGGATGATCGCCATGCCCCAGCTGCCGGTGATCCCCTGCCAGAACTGCAGGATGCTCTCGAAAACATCGAGGACAGACTGGGGGACGATGGCGAGCTCGAACATTGGTGATCAGCCTTGCGGGCGAAAGAGCCTTTGGTCCTTCGGGAAATCGACCCCGCCGTGACTCCAAGGGTTACAGCGTAGGAGACGCCAGGCGGTCAGGACCAGCCCCCTCAGTATGCCGTACTGCCGGATTGAGGCCACGGAGTACTGCGAGCAGGAGGGGTAGTACTTGCACCGCTGCGGGATTACCGGGGAGATCACGTGCTGGTAGAGGCGCACAGGGGCGACCACAATCGCCCGGAGGGACCTCACCCGCCCTCCCCGCGCGCAAGCCCAGCCTCTCGGAGCACTTCGGCGAGCGCCTTGGCGATCCCCTCCTCGCCATGGTCGGCCGCGAGGCGCCCGGCGTCGGGGCGGGCCACGATTACGAAGTCGTGCCCGGCCGGGAGCCCCTCCGCGATCTTCCAGAATGCTTCTCGGAGCACGCGCTTGACCCGGTTGCGGTCGACCGCTCCGCCCACCTTCCGCCCGACCGACACCCCCAACCTGGGTTCAGGTCGCTCCTCGGCCCTTGGGAAGGAGTAGACGACGAGGTAGCGGCTGGCGTGTGAGCGCCCTTCGCGGTAGACGCGCTCGAATTCGCCGCTCCGCGAGAGCCGGCGGCGCTTGCGGGGAGCGCCCGAGCGGCCGTGATCGGGCGGCATCGCGCTTAAGGCGTGAGCCGGCTTCGGCCCTTGGCGCGGCGACGCTTCAGGATCTGGCGACCAGCCCGCGTGTGCATGCGGGCGCGGAACCCGTGGGTGCGTGCGCGCTTGCGTTTCTTTGGCTGGTACGTACGTTTCATCAGCTCTCCTGGACCCAGTATAGGCACGGTGCGGTGCTCGTCCGATCAACGATCGGCCTCCGCTCCTCCCGCGTATGGGCACGGCTCCCGGCCGGTGAGGGGTTCTCGCGAGTTTCACGCGTTTTGCGGAGTCGTTTCAGCGCCATCCGCGACCTCGCCGATCCGCGTGCCGGGCGCGTGTAGACTCGCCGCTCCGAGGCCTGCCGGCGACACCCACCGCCGGGACCTCCCTTATCTCATCGTTCGCCGTATCGAGCCCTGGAGGGCGCGCGCTTGGCTGCTCCCGAACAACTCGAGCTCATCTGGCAGCGCGTCCGCGAACACCTGCGCCGAGAGGTACCCGACTTCCAGTTTCACCTCTGGCTCGACCCGTTGGAGCCGGCGGCGGTAATCGACCAGACGCTTTTCGTGCGTGCTCCCGATCACATCCGGACATGGGTCCGTGATCGCTACCTCCCACTCGTGCATGAGGCGGCTCAGGAGGGGTTCACGCCGGGGGCGCTGGTCGAGATAGTTGACGGGGAGTGGCGGGCGGAGGGGAAAGAGGACGGTCAGCCCTCACCCTGCGCCAGCGGAGGGCTGAACCCCAAGTACACCTTTGAGGAGTTCGTTATCGGCAAGGCCAACCGCTTCGCCCACGGCGCTGCCCTGGCCGTTGCAGAGCTCCCCGGCCAGGCATACAACCCGCTCTTCATCCATGGGCCCCCGGGATTGGGGAAAACGCACCTCCTGCACGCAATCGGCAACTTCGTCCTTCGCCACGGTTCGGGGCTCACGGTGCGCTATGCCACGGTGGAGGAGTTCACGAGCGAGTTCGTGGGGGCGATCCAGGCGAGCGCCATGCGGGGGTTCAAGGCGCGGTTTCGCGGCGTTGACGTTCTCCTCCTCGACGACGTCCAGTTCCTCGTGGAGAAGTTGGCCACCGAGGAAGAGCTGTTCCACACGTTCAACGACTTACGTGAGTCGGGGCGCCAACTGGTGATGACCAGCGATCGGAGTCCCGAGGACCTTCACGGCCTCGAGAAGCGCCTGAGTGATCGCTTTGCGTCCGGCCTGGTGGTGGCGCTGGGCACACCCGATGCCCTTGTCCGCCAGGCGATCCTCGAGAATCGCGTGCGCCTGGACGCCATCGACGCGCCGCACGGTGTCCTCGCCGAGATAGCCAGGCACGTGACCACCAGCGTCCGGGCACTCGAGGCGGCATTGATCCAGGTTGTGGCCTACGCGTCACTCCGCGGCGAGCCCGCCACACCTGAACTCGCGCGGCACCTACTCGACCGCCTTGGGCCTGGTCGGCGCCGGGAGCCGTGCGGCGTGGCGGAGATACTCACCGCCACCGCAAGCGCCTTTGGAGTGACGCAGGACTCCTTGCTTGCGCGCGATCGCCGCCCCGACGTCGCGCGGGCGCGGAAGGTCGCCATCTACCTCACGCGCGACCTGACCACCCACAGCCTGCCGCAGATCGGCCGCGCCTTCGGCAATCGTGATCACAGCACCGTCCTTTCTGCACTCCGCAGCGCTGAGCGCGCGCTCACAACAGACCCAGAGTTGGCGGTAACTGTGGAGAAGCTCCGGCAGGGCCTCGGTGACAAGCCCTGATGGCCGTTGGGGCTGTCAGACTCAACGGCTTCTCCCCAGGCCTCTCCACAGCGGAAACCTGTCTCGCGCTGCCTTTCCCAGTCCCTCTCCCCCTTTTCCACAACCCCTACCTTCTCTTCCCGAATGGATGAAACCCTTTGAAGCTCTCTGTTTCCCGTGAAACGTTCTTGACCCAGCTCGGCGTGGCTGCCCGTGCCGCTTCTACCCGCAGCGCCATTCAAACCCTCGCGGGAGTTCTGATCCGGCTCGAAGAGGGCGTCGCCGAGCTTCAGGCAACTGACGCGGAGCTCGGAATCCGTGCCGTCTTTGAAGCCGAAATACAAAGCGAAGGCGCAGTTGTGGTCCCCGGGCGACTCCTACTCGACGTGGCGCGCTCCCTGCCCAAGGATTCTATGTCCCTTGAGTACCGCCCTTCCGAGCAGGACCTGGAGGTAATTTCAGGGTCCGCCCGCTTCCACCTGCGCACGCTGCCGTTGGAAGACTTTCCGAAGCTCCCAAACGCGGACGCTGCGAGCGCGCTGGCCGTGCCGGCGCCCGCTTTTATCGAGACGATCAACCGCGTGGCGCGCTCAGCGTCGAGGGATGAGACCCGGCCACACCTCACCGGGGTTTTGGTCACCGCCGAGGGGACCAGCCTGCGCATGGTCGCCACCGACTCCTACCGTCTCTCGGTGAAGGAGACCGAGTTCGCCAAGCCACTGGCGGGGGCCCTGGAAGCGAACGTGCCGGCCCGAACCCTCCAGGAGCTCGGCCGGATCGCCACCGCCAACGGAGCGGACGAGATCGGGGTGACCGCGCTCGAGAACCAGGTGGTGTTCACCGCCGGGGACGTCGTGCTGTCCTCGCGTCTCGTAGAAGGTCGATTCCCGAACTATCAGCAGCTCCTGCCGGAGGCCTACGAGCACGAGCTCCGAATCGAGCGTGGCGAGCTGCTCGAGGTGGTCAGGCGGATCGGCCTGCTGGCGCAGAAGAACGCCCCATTGCGCCTGGCTTTCGGGGAGGGCACCCTCGAGGTTTCTGCGCAGACCCCGGACGTCGGTGAAGCCAGCGAGTCCCTTCCGGTGCCGTTCAAGGGCGAACCATTCGAGATCGGATTCAACCCGGAGTTCTTCCGGGA
>JACCUO010000110.1 GCA_013811765.1 Thermoleophilaceae bacterium
ACCCGGAGGAGCCGCGCCGGGGGGAGCACCATCGGGAGGAGCGCCACCGGGAGGAGCGCCACCGGGGGGAGCGCCACCGGGGGGAGCGCCACCGGGGGGAGCGCCACCGGGAGGAGCGCCACCGGGAGGAGCGCCCTGGGGCCCGCCGGGCTGGCCGCCTGAGGCCGGACCGGTGTCCGTCTTCTCCTTGGGTGCGTTCTTGCACTCGGCCACCCTGTAGTCGTCCGCGCAGTTGGTCTTTTCCTTGTAGTTCTCGCGGAAGTCCTTGATGAACTTGTTCAGCGCCTTCTGCTCGCGCTGACCGCGCAGCACGTTGCGGATCGCGTCGGTGGCCTGCGCAAGCGTCTGCTGCGATGCCGGCTTGACCTTCGACACCTTGAGGACGGCAAAGCCGAACTGGCCCTTGACGGGTCCGACGAGCCGGCCCTTCTTGGCGGCGAACGCCGCCTTGTCGACCGCCTTGTCCTGCTGGCCCTTGCTCACGTCCGGGAGCTTGCCGCCCTGGGCCTTCGAGGCCTGGTCGATCGAGTACTTCTTCGCCACCGCCTTGAAGCTCTTGCCGTCCTGGAGCTCCTTCCGTGCCTGGTCGGCCTTCGCCTTGGTCTTCGTAAGGACCAGGTTGAGGTCGCGCCGCTCAGGCTGGGCGAACTGCTTCTTCTTCTTTGCGTAGTAGGTCTTGATGTCCTCGTCTGAGACCTTGACCTTCCCCTCGGTGACCTTCTGGGTCAGCTTGGGCTGCAGGGTGTCGAGCTTGACGCGGAAGAGGATGTCCTCCTCGGACATACCCGACTGCTTGAGGAACTTCTGGTAGTCGGCCTCCTTGGGGAATGCCTGCTTCTTCTTGTCCTCGAAGGACTTCTTTACCTCGGCGTCGCTCACCTTGACGCCGCGGGCCTCGGCCTCTTGCTGGACCCATTCGGCCTGAATCAGGAACTGCATGGCCTCCTGCTTGAACTGGTCGGCCTGCTGCTTGCACTGCTTCTTGAGGACAGCGTCCGAGGGCTTGCTCCCGCCCTGGGGCTGGGGTTGCTTCTTGAGCCCGGCGACGCACTGTTTGAAGTCCGGCGGGTCGGGAGTGCTGGTCTGGCCGCCCTGCTTTGCCGCGCTCTCGTACCAGCGGTCGAACTCCTTCTTCGTGATCACGGAGTCGCCCACCTTGGCGACGCTGTTGGCGGGCACGCTGTTGCCGCAACCGGAGACGACCGCGGCGGCGGCGAGCGCGGCGACGGAGAGCAATACCGGCTGAATGGCTCTGGAGGTCATATGAACAGTGTCTGGTCCGTGTCTCAAGCGCACCTAAGCGGGGGGCGCCGTCAGGAGGCTTGGGCGCCGGTGCGGGGCGCGGCAGCGGCGCATGGTAGCGAAGGCGCCGCGAGCTGTAGCCAGTTTCATTCGGGCGCCGGCTCGGTGACCGCCTCGAGGATGGCCTCGGCCGCTGCCACCACAGCGGGGAACCGCTCCGCCGGCTCATCCGGCACGCGCACCCGGACCACACTGCGGCCCGACTCGTAGACCGCCTCCGGGATCCGTGCACGCAACAGCTTGACCCTGCGCGAGTCGAGGTCGATCGGCGCCACGGCAAGCCGCCCGCCCGCGAAGTCCACGGTGCGGGCGCCCGCGTGGCCGAGCTTGATCCGGGCGTCCTGCATCTTGATCAAATTTGAGAGCGGGTCCGGCACCGGCCCGAATCGATCCTCGAGCTCCTCACGCAACAGGTGCAGGTCGGCGACCTCCTTCGCGCCGGCCACGCGGCGGTGGATCTCGATCTTCGCTGCCTCGTAGGGCACATACTCGCCGGGCACGTAGGCGTCCACCGGCACGTCGATACGCACCGGCTCCGGCGCCTCGTCCGCGGAGTCGCCACCCAGCGCCGCCACCGCATCGTCGAGCATCGACACGTAAAGCTCGAAGCCCACCGCGGCCACGTGACCCGACTGCTCGTCCCCGAGCAGGTTGCCGGCCCCGCGGATCTCGAGGTCGCGCATCGCGATCTTGAAGCCCGAGCCCAGCTCGGTGTAATCGGACAGGGTGGCAAGACGAGCAGCGCCCTCCTCGCTGAGCGCGGCGGCAGAGGGATAGAGGAGGTAGGCGTAGGCGCGCTCCTTCGATCGGCCCACCCGACCCCGGATCTGGTAGAGCTGGGCGAGCCCGAGCTCGTGGGCGCGCTCGACGATCAGAGTGTTCGCGCTCGAGATGTCGAGGCCCGACTCGACGATCGTCGTGCACACCAGCACGTCGGCCTCGCCGCGCAGGAAGCTCAGCATCACGCGCTCGAGCTGCTTCTCCTCCATCTGCCCGTGGGCCACCAGCACCTCC
>JACCUO010000066.1 GCA_013811765.1 Thermoleophilaceae bacterium
CCGGAGCAGGCCCGGGCCTCACGGCCCTCGGCGTGGTGGCCGGGATGCTCGCCTACGTCGGCGCGGATGCCTGGCTCGGCCGCGACGAGGGCACGCGCGAGGTGCGCCGCTCCGGGCACGCGGCCGCAGCCGGCAGGAAGATGGAGGTCCGTCCCGGCCAGGCCGAGGTGGCACGTGGGGAGTCGATCGCCGCCGGCCTCTTCATCGACGGCGTCCCGGAGTCGATCGCGCTCGGCCTGACGATCGCGGGTGAGGGGATCGGCCTCGCGCTGCTGGTGGGAATACTCGTCGGGAACGTGGTCGAGGCCTATGGGGCGGCTCAGCCGATCGCCGTGGGCCGCTCCGGCCGCTTCGCCATCGTTCTGCTCGGGGGCATCGGCCTCGCACTGGCGCTTGCCACGGTGGTCGGGGGGACCGTGCTCGCCGATGCGAGCGAGGAGCTGATCGGCACCGCGCAGGCGATCGCCGCCGGAGCCGTGCTGGCGGTGATCTCGATCGCGATCATCCCGCATGCCTTTGCGAAGGTGAGCAGATGGGCGGCGTGCGCCACCGTGATCGGCTTCGTCGGCGGGTACCTGCTGAGCTGATCGCTCGGCGCGCCGGCCCGCGGGCGCAAGTGGATACGGTCATCACGGCAGGTCCCGTCGATAGAACTGGAGAGCCGATGGCGTCACTGACCGACAGGCAGGAAGAGCTATGCGAGCAGTCGCGCTGGGATTTCTCAGACCTCCGGGCTGTCTATGTCAACTGCACCTTGAAGCGCTCGCCCGAGCAGTCCCACACCCAGGGGCTCGCGGATGGCTCGATCGGGATCATGGAGCGCAACGGCGTCTCGGTCGAGGTCATCCGCGCGATCGACCACGACATCGCGACCGGCGTCCAACCGGACATGAACGAGCACGGCTGGGAGCAGGACGATTGGCCTGCGATCTACGAAAAGGTCCAGGCCGCGGACATCCTCGTGCTGCTCTCCCCAATCTGGCTCGGCGAGAAGTCCTCGGTCTGCACGCAGGTGATTGAGCGGCTCTACGGCAACAGCGACCTGCTCAACGAGCACGGCCAGTACTCCTACTACGGTCGCGTCGGGGGCTGCATCATCACCGGCAACGAGGACGGCGCAAAGCACTGCGCCATGAACATCCTGTACTCGCTCCAGCACCTGGGCTTCGTGATCCCGCCACAGGCCGACTCCGGCTGGATGGGCGAGGCCGGCCCGGGTCCCAGCTATCTCGATCCCGGATCCGGCGGGCCCGAGAACGACTTCACCAACCGCAACACGACGTTTCTCACCTGGAACCTGCTCCACGTCGCGCGGCTGCTCAAGGACTCCGGCGGCATCCCTGCGCATGGAAACCAGCGTTCGGAGTGGGACGCGGGCGCGCGGTTCGACTACGAGAACCCGGAGCACCGGCGCTAGCTTCAGCCCTGGGGGAGGGTCAGGGCGTCGCGCCGCTGAGCAGGGCGGCGCCGATCGCCCCGCCGAGGTCTCCCAGCGCAGCCACGGAGACGACCGGGGGACGGTCGGACATGAACAGATGCGGCCCCATCGCCTGCTCGATCCGCTCAACGTAGGGCGCGCCCAGGCGCGTGCCGAGGCCCCCTCCGATCACCACGGCTTCGACGTCGAGCAGGTTCACCGCCGAGGCGATGCCCGCGCCGAGCGCCAGGATCGCGCGCTCCACCAGTTCGACGGCCATCGGGTCCTCGCGGTCGAGGGCGCGCGCCCAGATCCCGCTCTGAAGGCGCGTTCGCCCGCGTTTCTCCATGATCCGGAAGAGATCGGTGGGCCGGCCTTCGGCGGCGAGCTCGCGGGCCCGGGCCTCCATCGCCCCGCGGCCCGCGTAGGCCTCCATGCAGCCGAGGCGCCCGCAAGGACAGCGCGCACCGCCCCGCTTCACGACCATGTGTCCGATCTCGCCGGCCGCTCCCCGCCCGAGCCAGGGGCTGCGGTCGAGGACGAGCCCGCCCCCGACGCCAGTGCCCCAGAAGACGCCGAGCAGTGAGGAGTAGTCACGGCCGGCCCCGAGCGCGAACTCCGCCTCGATCGCCACCTGGACGTCGTTCCCGAGCGAGACCCTGGTCCCCAGCGCCTCTTCGAGGTGGGGTCCGAGCGCGAACGAGCCTTCCCAGTCCGGCAGGTTGCGCGCCTGCTGGACCACGCCCGCGGCGGCGTCGACCGCTCCCGGGGAGCCGACCCCCGTCCCCGCCAGCGAGCTGGTCTTCACCCCCGCCCCCTCGGCCGCCTCACGCATCGCCTCCGCGATCTCCGCGGCCACTGCCTCCGGGCCACCCGCGGTCGGGGTCGGCCTGCGGGCCTTCGCCACCACCTCGTCCCCGGCGTCGAGGACCACCGCCTGGATCTTGGTCCCGCCGAGATCGACACCGCCCCTCAACGCGCTCATTGACGTCACAGTAGCCCAGGGGCGGCCGCGAGGATTGTCGAGCCCCGCGCGCGGGGCTCGGGGGCGGGTCGGCTTGCATCACCGGCCCGATCGTGGACAGAATGGCCGGGTGGCCTCTGTACTCGGCGTGGACGTGGGGGGGACCAAGGTCGCCGCGGCCGCGCTGGAGGACGGGCGGGCCTGCCACGCGGTGGAGCACCCCACCGCGCTAGGGGGCCCCGAGGAGCTGCTGGAAGGCATCGAGGCCGCGGTCAAGGAGGTCACGGCGAGGGCCGGTGAGCCGGATGCGATCGGCATCGGCGTCCCGTCCCAGGTCGAGTTCGCGACCGGCACGGTGCTCTCGAGCGTCAACGTCCCGCTGGCGGGCCTTGCACTACGCGAGGAGCTCGGGTCGCGCTTCGGCGTCCCGGTCTTCGTGGACAACGACGCCAACTGCGCGGGGCTGGCCGAGGCCCGGCTGGTGCCCGATCCGCCTGCGCGGCACCTGGTGATGATCACGCTGGGAACGGGGGTGGGGGGCGGAGTGGTCATCGAGGGCCGGATCTTCCGCGGGGCCACGGGTCTCGGCGCCGAGCTGGGCCACGTCGTGATCGACGCCGGGGCGAGGGGCGAGCAGGAGGATGGAGATTTCCCCCGCCCGGGCTCGCTTGAATGGTTCTGCAGCGGAACCGGGCTCGAACGTGAGGGAACCGAGCGCGCGCGCAGAGACCCCGAGAGCGGGCTCGGCCGCCTCCTGTCGAAGAAGGGGCGGGTATCGGGCCGTGACGCGGCTGCCCTTGCCCGCGAAGGCGACGCGGCGGCGCTCGAGCTCTTTGGCTGGCTTGGGCGCCACCTGGGGGTGGGCGTTGCCGGCGCGGTGAACACGTTCGAGCCCGAGTACGTGGTGATCGGCGGAGGCCTCTCCCGGTCCGCCGACCTCTTTCTCGACACGGCCCGCGCCGAGGCTCGGCGGTGGGCCCTGCCGGCCCTATGGGAGCGCACGTCGCTGCGTCCTGCCGCCGGGGGCGCCGGCGCCGGCGTCATCGGCGCCGGCCTCCTCGCGGTTCAGGAGCTCGCGCGAACCCCGGATAGTTCATAGTTGCCGGTCCCTCAGGACCGCCCAGCGGAAGTGGGGGGCGCGACGTGATGACTAGCGAGGGAGATCGATGACGACTACGACCGACACGCGGGCGCTCGACGAGCTCTGCATCAACACCATCCGCACGCTCTCGATGGACGCGGTGGAGAAGGCCAACTCCGGTCACCCGGGCGCCCCCATGGCGCTCGCCCCCGTGGCCTACCAGCTCTACACGAGGACGATGAGGCACAACCCGTCGAACCCGAACTGGTTCGACCGCGATCGCTTCGTGCTCTCCGCCGGCCACGCCTCGATGCTGCTCTACTCGATCCTGCACCTCACCGGGTACGGGTTGAGCATGGAGGACGTCAAGAACTTCCGCCAGCTGCTGAGCCCCACGGCCGGGCACCCCGAGTACGAGGCCGAGGGCACCCCGGGCGTCGAGGTCACGACCGGGCCGCTGGGCCAGGGCCTCTCCAACGCGGTCGGCTTCGCGCTCGCCGAGCGCATGCTCGCCGCCCGCTTCAACCGCGACGGCCACGAGATCATCGACCACTTCACGTACGCGATCGCAAGTGATGGCGATATCAGGAGGGCGTGACCTCCGAGGCATCCTCGCTGGCCGGCCACCTTGGCCTCGGCCGTCTGATCGCCTTCTACGACGACAACAAGATTCAGCTCGCAAGCGAGACCTCCGTGGTCTTCAGCGAGGACGTGGTGGCCCGCTACGAGGCCTACGGCTGGCACGTGCAGAACCTGGGCGAGGACATCAGCACCGGCCGTCTGGCGGAGGCGATCGACGCCGCCCACGCCGACGACCGGCCGTCGCTGGTCATCCTGCGCACCCACA
>JACCUO010000114.1 GCA_013811765.1 Thermoleophilaceae bacterium
GGCACCTGAGGAGCGCTTCGCCGCCCTCCTCGGCGGCCGCGAGCCGCTGCTGATCTGCGAGGAGCTCGTGCTGAGGGCGCGCGCGGACCTGCGCGCGCGGCGTGCGCGAGAGGCCGCGCTGCAGACCCGGGTGGCGCTCGAGAGCCTTCTCGCCGAGCTCGAGCGGGGCCTCCCCCCCGACCGTCGCCGCGCCCTCGTGGCAGACCGCGCTGCCGTCGGCGACGCGGCAAACGCCGCCTTGCTGGGGGAGCTCGAAGAGGAGGCGATCGCGGCCGTGGAGGCCTCCGTCGGCAGGATGGAGGGCGCACTTCGAGGCCGCCGGATCGAAGGCACCTGCTCACCGGTCCCAGGCTGAGGGGGCCCCATCCATCACCGGTCGCGGTCACGCGATCTTCACCGCGAGCCCGTGCGAGTCCCCTAGTTTCGTCTGGACCCCCGGTCGAATTGGCCGCCGGCGATCTTGGACAGCGGGCGATAGGAGCACAGAATGGAGCCGAGGAAGATCCCTCCCGTGAGCAATCTGGTGACAGATCCTCCCCGCGGCGCGCGTCGGGATCCTCCCCGGGCACGTCCGGATCACCTCCTGTCACAGACGATCCAAGCCCGCCGCCGCCTCACCTCCTCCCGGGGCGGCGGCCGGGCCTGGATCAACGGCCGGGAGGTCGGTGGGCCGGACCCCCGCTACGCCCATCTGGGCATAACCCACGACTGACCCGCTGTCGCCGGTTCTGTCGCAGAGCTCCGGCGCGTGCCCGGCAACCTGCCGACGCGCTTCGGGCCAGGCCGGGCGGCTACCTTCCCGTGAACTTCGGCTGCCGCTTTCCGAGGAACGCCCCGATCCCCTCCTTGGCGTCCTCGGAGGCAAAGGCCGTGGCGAACCCCTGCTTCTCGGCCACGATCCCCTCGTCAAGGTCCCCCGCAGCCGACACGCGCTTGATCTGCTCGACGGCGATCGGCGCCTGCCGGGCGAGCTTGCGCGCCCACCGCATTGAGGTGTCGAACAGCTCGTGGTCCGGGACCACCTGGTTGACCAGCCCGACCCGCAAGGCCTCGTAGGCGTCGATCGGATCGCCGACCAAGTTCATCTCGAGCGCCTTCGCCTCCCCCACCAGGCGTGGGAGTCGCTGGGTTCCACCGAATCCCGGGATGATGCCGAGGTTGATCTCCGGCTGGCCGAAGGTGGCGGACTCCGCTGCCAGGCGGAAGTCGCACGCCATCGCGAGCTCGCAGCCACCGCCGAAGGCGATCGAGTTGACCGAGGCGATGGTCACGGTCGAGGAGCGCTCCATCGAACGCATCAGGGAGTGCCCCGCGTCGATCAGCTCCTTGCCCTCCTTTTCCGGCGCCATCTTGGTGAACTCCTTGATATCCGCGCCCGCGGAGAACGTGAAGATGTTGGAGCTGGCAAAGACCACCGCCCTCAGCTTGCCGTCAACCTCATGCCACAGCTCCCAGAGCTCCTGGATCAGCTGTGGCGAGAGCGAATTGGTCGGCGGCCGGTTGAGCCAGACGATGCCCACCTCACCGCGGGTCTCGAGCAGCACCGTCTCGCGCGACTGGCCCTCGTCGGGCTGTGGGTAGGGGAAAAAGCCCTGGCCGCTCTTCCTTCCCAATCGGCCTCCCGCTACGAGGCGACGGAGTATAAGCGGCGCTTCGAAGCCCTCCCCCCACTCCGCCTGCGCGCGTTCGAGTGCCTCGAGGACGGTGTCGAGGCCCTGGTCGTCGGCCCTCGTGAACGGGCCGGGCAGGATTCCCGCTCCCATCATCATCCCGATCTCGATGTCCTTGGCGGCCGCCTCGTCCTCCTCGAGGACGAGGCACGCCTCGACGATCGCCTTCAGCGAGAAGCGCTCGACGAGCGTGTCGGTGGCTCCGGCATTGTCAGCCGTGCTCATAGAAACCCTTTCCGGTCTTCTGACCGAGGTCACCCGTCTGGACGAGCTCCTTCATAGCGGGCGAGACGAAGAAGCGCTCGCCATAGCTCTCGTGCAGGTGCTCGGCAACATGCAGAACGGTGTCGAGCCCGAGCAGGTCCGTGAGGTAGAACGGCCCGATCGGCGCGGTCCCCGACTCCTGGATCACCTTGTCCACCTCCTTCACGTCGAGACCCCCCTCGTGGGTGGCCCGCCACACCTCCGAGACCGCGGAGATCAGGATGCGGTTGACCACGAACCCCGGACCCTCCCCGCAGCGGATCGGGGTCTTCCTGACCTGCTGGGCAAAAGTGGTGGCGGTCTGCAACGTCTCCTCGGAGGTCTCCTCGCCCTCGATCACCTCGATCAGGCGCATCATCGACGCCGGATAGAAGAAATGGAACCCGACGACCCGATCCGGGCGTGAGGTGGCCTCCGCCATCCTGCTGATGGCCAGTGACGAGGTGTTCGAGGCCAGGATCGCGTGACCCGGGGTGACCTCGTCGAGCTCGGCGAAGACGGCCTGCTTGATCTGAATCCGCTCGGGCACGGCCTCCACGACGAAGTCCACGTCGCCGAAGCCCTCGTACTCGGTGGTGCCTGTGATGCGACCGGTGACCTCTCCCAGCTGCGTGTCGGCCTGCTCCCGGGTGATCTTCTCCTTGTCCACAAGACCCTTGAGCTGGGCCTCGGTGACCTCTCGCGCCTTCGTCAGGCCCGTCTCGACGAACTCCTGCTTCATGTCCTTGAGCACGACCGGGATGCCGGAGGAGGCGATGACCTGCGCGATCTCGCCGCCCATCGTTCCTGCACCGACGACGGCGGCCTTGAATACGTACATTCGTCCTTCCGGTCAGGATCAGCGGCGGCCCGGGAGGCTATCGGAGGAGTGCCGCCCGCAAGCCCGGCGCCATCAGTCGTACACCTCACGCACGATGTCGCCGATTGATCGCGCGACGGAGTCCAGGAACGGGCGCACGTCCTCCATCAGGCGCTCATACTCACCACGCCCCTCTTCCGTGATCGAGTAGAAGCGCCGCGTGCGGCGCTCAGGGTGCTCCCACTGCCCCTCGATCAGCGCCTGCTGCTCGAGCCGCCGCAGCAGCGGGTACATCGTGTTGGGGTTCACCGACAGCACGCCCTCGGTCATCCCCGCTATCCGGTCCATGAGCTGGTTGCCATAGGTGGGGCCTTCGGCGATCAGGTGCAGCACCAGCAGCGGCAGGACCTCGCGGCGGCGCAGCTCGCCGCTGAAGGGATCCGAGCCCCGTCCACGAGCGGCCGGCTCGGGGGGGCCCCCGGGGATTGCGCCCGCCTGGGCCACCGCCACGCGCGCGGCCTCGCGGCTGCGATCGCGCTTGGTCTTGGGGGGGCGCGCCATGTCCGGATGATCCTGACAGGGGGCGCCCAGCGGCCCACCGGTGAGCGCCGACTTCGTGGCACCGCAGGCCCGGGAGCCGGGCCGCCCCCCGGCCGCGCTACGCCGCCACGCCCACCTTGGAGGGCTCTTCGATCCGCCGCGGCATCAGCACCTCGCGGGCGATCACGAGGCGCTGGATCTGGGACGTGCCCTCGTACAGCTGCATTATCTTCGCGTCGCGCATCAGCTTCTCGACCGGGTACTCCTTGATGAAGCCGTAGCCGCCATAGACCTGGACGGCGTCCACCGCGACCTCCATCGCGCTGTCGGCGGCAAACCGCTTGGCGTGGGAGGAGGCGAGCGTATTGCGCTGGCCCTGGTCGAGCAGCACCGCCGACTTGTACACGAGCAGGCGGGCCGCCTCGAGCTTGGTGGCCATGTCGGCGATCATGAACTGAATCGCCTGGTGCATCGCGATCGGCACTCCGAACTGCACCCGCTCCTTCGAGTAGTCGGCGGCGAACTCAAAGGCCGCGCGACCGATCCCGACGGCCATCGCCGACACGCCGGGCCGCGTGCGGTCGAGGGTCATCATCGCGAGCTTGAAGCCCTTGTTCTCCTCGCCGAGCAGGTTCTCGGCGGGAATCTCGACGTCGTTAAAGGAGATCGTGGCGGTGTTGGAGGCTCGCTGGCCGAGCTTGTCCTCCTTCTTGTCGACGGTCACGCCGTCGAGGTCGCGGTCAACCACGAACGCCGAGATGCCGCGGTGACCGGCATCCTTGTCGGTCTTCGCGTAGACCGTGTAGTAGCTGGCGTGCGAGCCGTTGGTGATGAAGCACTTCGAGCCGTTGATGACGTACTTGTCGCCCTTCTTGACGGCGTTGGTCTTCATCCCCGAGACGTCGGAGCCGGCGTCGGGCTCGGTGAGGCAGAAGGAGGCCAGCTTGGGCTCCTCGGCGAGCATCCCCAGGTACTTCTTCTTGATCTCCTGCGAGCCGCCGATCCCGATCGGCGCTGCCGCGAGACCGTTGCACATGATCGAGGTGCCGATTCCCGAGCAGCCCCAGCCGAGCTCCTCCTCGATCAGGCATCCGGTCAGGTAGTCGAGGCCGGGACCGCCGTACTCCTCAGGAATGTGGTTGTTCATCAGACCGACTTCCCAGGCCTTGTCGATCACCTTCTGTGGCCAGGTGGAGTCCTTGTCGAACTCCCAGGCGACCGGGCGGATCTCCTTCGTGGCGAAGTCGTGGGCGAGCTCCTTGATGTCCTTCTGCTCGTCGGTAAGCGTGAAATCGACCATGGGTGCTCCTCGCGATCTGGGGCGGCGCGGTGGGGACCGGCGCGCGGCGCCTGATTGATTAGTCAGTCAAGTCGTATCCCCCAGGGTATCGGAAGTCTTGCCCTGAGCCAAGCGGCGCGTCACCCTGCTCGTCGTCGCCCGCAACGAGCGCCGGGTTCGCCGGGGCGAGGAGCCGTTGGACATCGAGCCTGAGGTTGACCGGCAACTCGGAGAATTCGGCGCGTAGCCCCCGCGCAATCGGGTATATCTACCTCCATGGCCGAACACCGCCGCTACGAGGTCGAGGAGCTGATGGTGCGTCCCGGCACCTACTTCAACCCACAGACCGAGGTGCTCGTGGTGGTCGATGACTCCTCCTCGATGGACAACGAGATCTTCAACCTCGAGGAGTTCGAGGGAGCGGACTGGGTGCTGATCGCCGACGAGTCGCCGGTTGACGAGCCCAAGCGCGACGAGCTGCTCGAGACCTTTCAGGCCACCTACCACGGGGGCGACGGGCGCCAGACCCGCGCAATGGAGGATCCGGACGCCGTCGACGAGGAAGTGGACCTTCCTCCGGCCGATGACGAGGACGACGCCTAGCTCCCTCCGCCCGTAGTCTCCGCCGCCGTGCGGCCGGTCCACTACCTCGGCATATTCATCCCGATCGCCATCGGGCTCGAGCTGGCACACGCGTCGCCGGTGCTCGTATTCACCGCGGCTGCGCTGGGCGTCATCCCCACCGCGGCGGTGATGGGCGAGGCCACGGAGCACCTGGCCGCCCAGACCGGTCCCGGCATCGGGGGCTTTCTCAACGTGACCTTCGGCAACGCACCCGAGCTGATCATCGCGTTCTTTGCCCTCAAGGAAGGCCTGCACGAGGTGGTGAAGGCCTCGATCGTCGGCTCGATCGTCGGCAACATCCTGCTGGTGCTCGGGGCCGCGATGCTGGTCGGTGGGCTCGGTCGGGAGAAGCAGAGCTTCAACAAGACCGCCGCCAACGCGCAGTCCTCCATGCTGCTGCTGGCGCTGACCGCCCTGATCCTGCCGGCCGTCTTCCAGCTGGTGCACGGCGGGGGCCTGCCAGAGGTGGGCGACGAACGGCTGGACTTCGGGTCGGACCTCGAGAAGCTCTCACTGGGGGTGGCGCTCGTGCTCATGGCCACCTACGCGGCGGGCCTTGTCTTCTCGCTCAAGACCCACCGCAAGACGTTCAACCCGTTCGAGGGACAGGAGGCGGAGGCCCACGGCGGATGGTCGATCAAGCGCTCACTGATCATGCTCGCCATCGCGGCGCTCCTCGTCGGCGTGATGAGCGAGGTGCTCGTGGGGTCGATCAGCGAGGCATCCGCGGACATCGGCCTCTCCGAGTTCTTCGTAGGCGTGTTCGTGGTGGCGATCGTCGGCAACGCCGCCGAACACTGGGTGGCGGTGCTGGTCGCCAAGAAGGACCAGATGGACCTGGCCGTGAGCATCGCGATCGGATCGAGCGCGCAGATCGCCCTCTTCGTGGCCCCGATCCTCGTACTGCTGTCGTTCGTGATCGGGCCCAATCCGATGGCGCTGGTCTTCAACGGCTACGAGCTGGGCGGCCTGGTCTTCGCGGTGCTCATCGCCAACTTCATCACCCAGGACGGAGAGTCGAACTGGTTCGAGGGTGTGCAGCTGCTGGCGCTCTACCTGGTGCTCGGCCTCGTGTTCTTCTTCGCATAGCCATGGACTCGCTGCCCGAATCGCAGAAGCTCGCGGCGATCTCGCCAAGGGCCTACGAGCATCCGGCCGACCGGGCCGCGACCGCTGCCCTGCGCTCGATTCCGATGCTCGACACCGTCGTTCGCAAGCTGGTGGAGCTGCAGTACGAGCGCGCGC
>JACCUO010000190.1 GCA_013811765.1 Thermoleophilaceae bacterium
CCTCCATGCCGAGCAGAGCGCGCCGACCCGGCGAGACGGCGAGCCGGTAGAGGACCGTCTCCGCCTGGTCCGTGGCGGTGTGCGCGGCCGCGTAGTCACCGCGGGCAAGCCGCTCTGCCACCGCGTAGCGCGCGTCGCGGGCGAGCGCCTGGACGTTGCCCTTCTCCGGCAGCAGCACGCGCTCGACCGCGAGGTCCACCCCGAGCGCCTCGCACAGCGTCCGGCAGTGCTGCTCGTCACCCTCGGCCTCCTCACGCAGACCGTAGTTCACGTGCAGCGCCGAGGCGCGGGCGCCCGACCGCACCGCCACGTCGAGCAGGCAGACGGAGTCGGCACCCCCGGAGAGCATCACGAGCAGCGCCTCACCGGGCGCCACCAGGCCGCTCGCGCGGGCGGCCTGGAGCACTGGCGCCACCACTAGGCCGGCATGGCGGCCCGGCACAGCTCGACCGGATCGTCGAAGCCCTTCATCTTCACCTGACCGACCCCTTCGAAGGCGAGATGCTCGCTCTCGGCCACGCGTTCGACCACCGCGTCGGTGACCAGCACCTCGCCCCCTCGCGCGCGCGCGACCACGCGCGAAGAGAGGTTGACCTCGCGGCCGAAGTAGTCGCCCTCTCGGTAGAGAGCCGCGCCGTAGTGGATCCCGATCCGCGGCTCCGGGCGATCGCGAAACAGGTGCTGGAAGCCGACCGCCCAGTCGGTCAGCGCCTGCACGTCTTGACCGACGATCATCACCGCGTCGCCGATCGTCTTGATCACGCGGGCATCGTCAGGCAGCGTGTCCGTCACGGCCTGCACAAAGGACTCGACGAAGGAGAGCGCTTCCTCCTCGCCCTCCTCCTCGGTATAGCGCGTGTAGCCCGCGAGGTCGCAGAATGCCATCACGACATTGAGCCGGCCGAGATCGAGTTCCGCATCCATCTCGAGCTCCATGTGACCTATTATGTCCTGCTCGATGTAGCGCTGCAGGAAGCGCTGGTGGATGTTGCCAACGACCCCGCCGAGCGGGCCGGGGGGAACATCTCCGGGTAGACTCGCGCCCCTGTCCAGAGGGAGAACGGGGGAGCCGTCTTGAACTACTTCGTCACGGGAGGAACGGGCTTCATCGGCCGCCATCTGGTCGAGGAGCTGCTGAAGCGCGAGGGCACCATCTACATGCTCGTGCGCGAGGGGTCCCGGGGCAAGGTCGACGCGCTCGCCCAACGCCTGCGCGCCGCGGAGGGCCGGATCGTGGTCGTACCCGGGGACCTCTCGAAGCCCGGGCTCGGTGCCGAGGGGTTCGAGGAGCAGATCGACCACCTCTTCCACCTGGCAGCCGTCTACGACGTCGAGGCGGACGAGGAGAGCGCGGTCAGGGCAAACGTGGACGGCACCCGCCACGTGATCGAGTTCGCAAACGCCCACGAAGTCGGGCGTTTTCACCACACGAGCTCGATCGCGGTCGCCGGGTCCTACAAGGGCGTCTTCCAGGAGGACATGTTCGACGAGGGCCAGAAGCTTCCCCACCACTACCACCGCACCAAGTACGAGTCCGAGCAGCTGGTGCGCCAGGGCGTGCAGACCCAGACGCTCGTCTTCCGGCCCGGGATCGTGGTCGGCCACTCCGAGACCGGCGAGATGGACAAGGTCGACGGGCCTTACTACTTCTTCAAGCTGATCCAGAAGCTCCGTAACGCGGTGCCCCAGTGGCTCCCGCTGGCCGGCCCCGAGGGCGGCCAGACCAACATCGTCCCGGTCGATTTCGTGGCCCGCGCCATGGACCACATCGCCCACCTGCCAGACGCCGACCTCCCTGGCGACACGTTTCACCTCGTCAATCCGGACCCGATGTCGGTTGGGGGGGCGATCAACGCCTTCGCGAAGGCCGCGCACGCGCCCCAGTTCGCGATGCGCATTGACCCCCACCTCACGAATGCGATTCCGGCCCCGGTGCGGGCGGGGGTCATGGCGCTGCCGACGGTGAAGCGCATCCGCAACCAGCTCCTGCGCGATGTCGGTATCCCGCCCGACGCGATGCTGAACCGCGACTTCAACTGCCACTTCGACGCCCGCGACACGATGCGCGCGCTCGAGGGCACGGCCATCGCGGTGCCCCCGCTCGATACCTATGCACCCAAGCTGTGGGACTACTGGGAGCGCAACCTCGACCCTGACCTGTTCCGTGACCGCTCACTGACCACCGCCATCAGGGACAAGCGGGTGCTGATCACCGGGGCCTCGAGCGGCATCGGCCGGGAGACCGCGATCAGGCTCGGCGAAGCCGGCGGCACCGTGCTGCTGGTCTCGAGGACTCGCGAGAAGCTCGAGGAGGTGGCCAGGCAGGTGGAGGAGGCGGGCGGCACGGCGCACGTCCATCCAGCGGACCTGTCGGATCTCGAGGACATCGAGCGGCTCGCCCGGGAGGTCCTCGAGGAGCACGGCGGCGTGGACGTCCTGATCAACAACGCCGGGCGCTCGATCCGGCGCAGCGTGGCCCGCTCATATGAGCGCTTCCACGACTACGAGCGAACCATGCAGCTGAACTACTTCGGCGCGCTCAAGCTGATCCTGGCGTTCCTGCCCGGGATGAGGGAGCGCAAGTCGGGCCACGTGATCAACGTGTCCTCGATCGGTGCCCAGACCAACACGCCGCGCTTTTCCGCCTATGTGGCCTCCAAGTCGGCCCTCGACGCGTTCACCCGCTGTGCGGCCCCGGAATGCCTGGCCGACAACGTGAAGTTCACGACCGTCTACATGCCGCTCGTGAGCACGCCGATGATCGCCCCGACGGACATCTACAAGGCCTTCCCCACGCTCACGCCCGCGGAGGCGGCCCAGATGTTGTGCGACTCGATGGTCGACAGGCCCAAGAAGAAGGCCTCGCGCCTTGGCAACTTCGGCGAACTCCTCTACACGCTCTCGCCGGCGACGGTCGACATCATCCTCCATCAGGCCTACGCCCTGTTCCCCGACTCCAGCGCCTCGAAAAAGAAGAAGGACGCGGCGCCGGAGATCAGCGCACCCGAGAAGGAGGAGGAGATGTCCACCGAGGCCGTAGCGATGGCGTACCTGCTCCGAGGGGTGCATTTCTGACCTGGAGCGCCCGGACGGAGGGGCGTACCGGCGGCTACTCGATCAGGTGGGGATAGTCGGCTTCGAGCATCGCCTTGTACTTCGCGAACACCGGCTTGGTTATCGGCGCGAGCGCGAGCGCCTTCTTGACGTTCCCCGAGGTCTTGATCCGGCGGCGGGCGATCGCCATCGCGATGTTCTCGGAACCCTGGAAGTAACGGTTGGCCACATCGGAGTTCATCGTCATCTCCACGTCCGGTTCCCAGGGCGCTTCGTCTGACCAGACCCAGCGCAGATGCCTGCCATCGGTCACCTCCGGCGCGGAGGTGATGTTGACCACCAGGTCGAGGTCGGGGAACTCGAACCGCTGCGGCGTATCGGCGTCGCGGAGCTTGGGCCCCATCTCGGGATCCTCGCTCATGATCCCGAAGGTCTTGTCGAGGACCTCCCTGAACTCCTCAGGCGAACGAAATCCCATCCTTGGACCCACCCTAGATGATCGCTCAGAGAAACGCCGGTCCGCGTTTCACGAGGTTCTCGAGGAGCTTCCCCTGAATGATGTCCCGCACGCGCTCTGACAGCTCGAGCACCAGTGAGCGGTCCTCCGCCGCCTCGCGGCCGTAGCCGGCCGTCTCGATCGGCTCGCAGAACTCGATCCGCCATCTCGAAGGAAGCGGCACCGCCCCGAGCGGACCGAGCCACGGAAAGGTGGGGGTGAGCGGGAAGAACGGCGCGCCCAGCAGGCGGGCGAGCACCGGGGCCTCGCCCAGCTTCGGATAGATCTCCTCGCTGCCGACGACCGCCACCGGGATGATGGGGGCGCCCGTGCGCAGCGCCACCTCCACGAAGCCTCCCCGCCCGAAGCGTTGGAGCCGATAGCGCTCCCGAAAGGGCTTTCCGGTGCCCTTCACCCCCTCGGGAAAGACCGCCACAAGCCGGTCCTGCTCGAGCAGGCGAGAGGCGTTGTGCGGCGAGGCCACCACACCCCCCAGCTTCCTGATCGCCACGGAGACGTAGGGCAGCTCGAACGCCCAGTTGAGCGCCAGGAAACGTGGGTGGCGCGGCTGCGTATGCCGGCGCTGGATCGCGAAGGACATCATCATCGCGTCCCACGGCAGGATTCCCGCGTGGTTGGCAACCAACATCGCCCGTCCGCGAGCGGGCACGTTTGCAACGCCGGCCGTGGACACACGCCACCAGACATCGTGAAGGAGACCGAGCAGCGGCTCGACCATGCGCACGAACTCCTCGTCGAAGCCCCACTCGTCCTCGGGGTAGTCGCCTCCCAGCCGCCGCAGGGCTGCCCTGACCAGCTCGTGAACCTCCCCTTCCATCAGGCGAGGGCCCGCGAAGCCGGGGCCGGCCGGCCGGCGCTGCCGGAGATGTAATCCTGCACTGCCGCGAGCGTGGTGAAGCTCGGGTTGAAGCCCACCTCGTGCTGCAGCCTGTGGGTATCCACGCCGCGTCCATAGCGCAGCAGCCGACGGAAGTCCGTCGAAAGCTCTGCGTGTCCGGCGCGCCGCATGCCGTCGGCTATCGGGCCGAACAGCGGTCCAAGGACCGGGAGCGACATACGGCGCGCCATGCGCAACAGGCGCGAGAGCCCGATCGTCCCCGGCCCTGCAACGTTGACCGCCCCTCGAACGGGCCGGTGGACCGCGGCAACCAATGCCTCCAGTCCGTCCTCCTCGTGAACCAGCTGCAACCGTGGGTCGAACCCGAGGTACGTCGGCGCCACCGGCAAGGAGAGGTATCGCGCGACCTGGCTGTCCAGCGAGGGACCGATCGCCGGCTGGTAGCGAAGCATCGTGCACACCACGTGGGGATGCCGGCGGGAGTGGGTGGCGAAGAGGTTCTCGATCTCGCCGACATCGCGTTGGAACCGCGTCCGCAGCGGATACAGGCGCGCCATATCCTCAGAGAAGAACTGGGGCGCATGCGGTTCGGCCCCGTAGATGCCCGCAGATCCGCGGACCACGAGATTGCGGATCTCGGGGGTCTTCTCGCAAGCGGCGAGGAGCTGCAGGGAGCCGATCACGTTCACGTCGTGCATCGCGGCGCTCGACATCCCTGGCCCCGGCCGCCGCACGATCTGGTTGTGCACGATCGTGTCCACACGGGTGGGCGGCACGAGGCCGGCTACCGCCGGGTCACGGATGTCCGCATGGATGTACTCCGTCCGCCGCAGCTCGATGCCCGGCGGCCGGGTGTCGAGGCCCGCCACGTACTCGAAGTCCGGATCCGCCTCGAGCCTCCGCGCGAGCCTGGCTCCGAAGAAGCTGCCGACCCCGGTGATGAGGATGCGACGACCCGCCACGTCAGCGCCGTGGCTTGGCCCTGGCCCCTCCGTCGCGCTCGTCTTCATCGGTGGGCTTGGGGTTGGTCCTTCCGGCCCGCTTGGCGGTACCGCCCCCCTTGACCTTGGCGGTCGGCTTGGGCCTGGCCGCGGGCTTGGCCTTCGCCGCGGGCTTGGCCTTCGCGTTGACGGCGGGCTTGGCCGTGGCCGCGGGCAAACGGCCCTCGAGCGAGTCGAGGCGTTTTCCGATACGGCGCAGCTCGGCGCGGATCGCTTTCACATCGTCCTGGGTCGCAGGCAGGCGCTCTCCGACCACGGCGCGCACGCTGCGCCGGCTGCGCGTCAGACCCTTCTCCGCACCTTTGACCAGGTCATCCACGGAGGCCGACAGCTCGGAGGCCGCGCCCTGCGCCCGGTCGCGCGTCCCGACCGTGGCCTGCACGGTTCGCTCGACCGCCTCGCGAAGGGCGTCGGAGATGTGTGGACGCTCTGCCATTGGCCGGATTCAGTCTATGGGGGTGGGCCGGTGGCGGTCACTAACGTGTGCGCGATGCCGGCGCCGGCGCCCATCCATCTGCGGCCCGCCACCGATCTGGCCGAACGGGTGCTGCTCCCAGGGGACCCCCATCGGGCGCTTGCGGTGGCGCAGGACCTGCTCGAGAAGCCCCTCATGTTCAACCACGCCCGCGGACTGTGGGGCTACACGGGCAGCGCGCCCGACGGCGCCCCCCTAACCGTACAGTCGACCGGCATGGGCGGTCCGAGCGCGGCAATCGTGATCGAGGAGCTGATCGGCCTGGGGGCCCGCACGCTCCTGCGCATCGGGACGTGCGGAGCCCTGGTCGATGGCCTCGAGCTCGGCCAGCTCGTGGCGGTGAACGAGGTCTTCGGGGCAGACGGCGCGAGCACCGCGCTTGGCACGGGTCGCCGACTTTCCCCCGACCCCGAATTGACCAGCTTGCTGGTGGACCGTGGCGCGCGCGGGGTGAGTGCAGTGTCTACCGACCTTTTCTACGACCCGCGCGAGGAGATCCACGCGCGGTGGCGCGGGGAGGGGGCCGAGGTGATCGAGATGGAGACCGCGACGCTCTTGGCGGTGACAGGAATGCGGGAGGTGACGGGCGCGGCGTTGCTCGTGGTCAGCGACCTGCTCGCCTCGGGAGGACGGAAGCGGTTGGACACCGAAGCGCTGGGGGCCGCCGGCATTGCTCTGGGAAGGGCGGGGTACGCAGCGCTGGCCGACACCCCCGGCGAAACGTGAGGTACCACCCGCCGGCTGCAGGGCGGGGGGGTTGCCGCACCGCTGAAAGCTACGCCGACTCGGTGACGGTGAAGCGCTCCTGGGCCCGAGGGACTGGCTGCACGGCGGGAGCCATCGCCTCGCGCACCGTGGCGAGATCCCGCGCGATCTCCTCCAGCCTCCCCTCAATGGCCGCGCCGCGCCCATCCTCGGCGAGGTCGGCGGCGGCGGTGCGCTCCTCGATGCGGTCGAGTGCGTCCTCGATGCTCTCGAGCCGCTGGGAGACAGAACGCAGCCGGCGCGTGAGTCGCTCGACGTCGGCCGCAGAGGGAATGTTGAGCGCACCCATCGCCGCCTCCTGCGCCTGCACCGCCTTTTCACGGGCCTCGAGCGCCCGGGTGACCGCGCCGTTCACAACCGGATTGGCAATTAGCTCCTCGGCAATCTTCCCGAGCGCCTCCTCGCCCTGACGGGTGAGCCTGTCGGTGATGCTCGGCTCCTGCTCCTCTGGCATCTGGCCACCCTACCGCACGTCCGGCGCAATACCGGAACGGCCACGGCTCCCGAAAGCAACGACCACGACACTCAAGTTCACCCTGACCCTAAGGGTTGCTGTCCCGGGCCTCAATTGGGGGCCCCGGGCGGCGCTCCCCGCCCGGGAGATTGGAGGTCTCCCCGATTGCGGCCGATAGGGTCTGGAGCGCGCTGCGTGACCCACCGAGGCGCAGCCCAGCACCCTCCCCCGGGCCACTTGTCAGTTGCAAACGCCCAAAACAACAGGTAGCTTTCCCTCAGCGGGTAGGTGCTTTCGTCTGATAGCTTGCGCGGCGGCGGTCTACGGGATCCCGCCCGGGGTCCCTGGGAGGAGACAAGACACGGAATGATGAAGCGGGTTTCTCACTTTCTGCTATGCGCAGGGCTACTTTCCGCGGCCGCCCTCACCGCATTCACCCTGCCGGCCTCGGCCCAGAAGCAACAGATCCCCGTGAGACTGCTCGACGGCCGGGTGGTGTACGTCACGGTCGACGTGACACCAGGCACCCCGCTCTCCAAGATCGTCGGCCTTCCGGGCGTTCCGGTGGCGCCGGACACCCAGAGCGGCCCAGCCCCGCAGCCAGACCCCTCGACCCTTCCCGCCCCCAAGCCCGGAGCGGGCAATCAGCAGGCTCCCGGCGGAGGCAAGCGCAAGCGCCCCGAGCAGGAGGACGAGGGAGACGGCGAGGCGGGGCCCCAGGACCTCAGTGGTGGCACGCGCACGAAGAAGAGTCGCCCGAAGCCCACTCCGTTGCGTAATGCGGATGGTTCTCCGACGGCGGGGAACCCGGGGTTCATGGATGCGTTGCCGGGCCCGTCGTTTGCGACGGGGGTGCCGAATTTCGTGATCCGTAAGTTCAGGGTGCCGATCTTCTTGTTGCCGATCTATCAGGCGGCGGGGATCCAGTATGGGGTGCGCTGGGAGATCTTGGCGGCGATCAACGAGATCGAGACCGACTACGGGCGCAACCTGAACGTCTCCTCCGCGGGCGCGCTCGGGTGGATGCAGTTCATCCCGTCCTCGTGGCGTGCGTATGGGGTCGATGCGAACAAGGACGGCAAGAAGGACCCCTATAACCCGGTTGACGCGATCTTCGCGGCGGCAAGGTATCTGAAGGCGGCGGGCTATGAGAAGGACGTCAGGCGCTCGATCTTTGCCTACAACCACGCCGACTGGTATGTCGATTCGGTGATGTTGCGCTCGCGGCTGATCGCGGGCGTCCCCGCCGATCTCGTCGGTTCGCTGACGGGCCTCACCGAGGGCCGCTTCCCGGTCGCCGCCCGCGCGCGGTATGCCGATGATTTGAAGGAGCGCGAGGCGACCAAGCGCGTCAAGCGCGGCCAGAACGCCG
>JACCUO010000199.1 GCA_013811765.1 Thermoleophilaceae bacterium
ACCAGCAGGGCGGCGAGGAGGCTCACCACGAGCCACCCGATCGACCAGATCGCCGCCTCGCGGAGCTCGGGCTCGCGGCCCCGGGCAAAGAACTTGAGATCGAGCCACAGGAAGACGATCAGCGCCAAGATCAGGCCGGCAGACGGCGCTATGTCTCGCAGGACCATGAGAAGGCACGGTACTTGGCGGGCGCGCGCGGCCGGGCCGCGGACCGTTTCCCTCCTAGCGGAGGAGCCCGCGGCAGCGGGAGAGGGCCTTCGTGTCGCGGGGCTCCGCCCTGTCGAGGCAGTCGGCATAGCGGCCAAGGGCATCCACCCCCGGGCCGGGGGCAGCTCCGGCGTCCGGCGAAGGCGCCTGCGGCGGGGCGGTCCTCCCCCGCGGATCGGTCGGACCCGGGGGTGTGGTGCCCTGCCCGGGCCCTCCGGTCCCGCCAGCTCCCAGGCCCCTGAGCGCGCTGAGCCCGGAGAGCTGTTTCGTCAGGTCTGCAATCGGCCGGGACCTCGTGGGCGCGCTGATCTGCTGCTCTGCGCCCAGGTCGCTGAACTCGATCGAGAAGCGCAATGTGCCGCGCGTCAGGCCCCCCACACGCGCGCGGTCCTCCTCCGGCACCCGGATTTCGAGCGTGGCGGAGAGGCGACGGATGACCTCGTCGGTCTTTCCGACGTAGACGTCGAAGCTGGGACTGCGCACGATGCCTCCCAGGCGGTCGAGCTCCTGCCCGGACAGCGGGTTTGGCACGTCTCCCCCTGCCCCCCCGACCGCTTTCGCGGAGCGTTGGACGAGGCTGTTGAGGTCGCGGAACAAGCTGCGCGTATCCAGCGTGCCCGTGACGTGCCGGGCCTCGACGCCGCCCGCCTTCTCTGTGTCCTGCTCCTTGGCGCCCACCACCCAGGCGCGCGGATCCAGCCCGAGCTCCCGAAGCGAGCCGTCCCGGCCCCCGCCTGCCCTGCTCAGCTCGCGGTTTGCCCGTTGGACCTCCGCACGGGGCTGTTCGTAGAACTCGCCCCCGAACTTCACGAACGCGCGCGCGTTCGTGCGCAGCACCCCGAACTGAACGGTCTGGCCAGCTCCTTGAGCACCGACTTTCAGATCGATGTCGACCATCGGCAGCGCCCGCCCGCCGCCGATGTAGGGGCCGGCGGCCTCGAGCCGGATCGGCCGCTCAAACCCCGTCAGGCCATCCAGCGTGAGCTGGGCGTCGATCTTCACGTTCGCTCTCTCGATCGGCTGCCGGAAGGCACGGTCGAGCAGGACTTCCACGTCCTCTTCGCTCTTCCCGCCACCGCACGCGGCGAGGTTGGTCGTTGAGACAACCACTATCGCGACGAGCAGAAGGCCTGCGCCGAGCCGTCGGAGTGAGGATCGCGAGAAGGTCGATTTCATGGCGCGACGGGCGGAGGAGCAGGGTAGCGAGGCGCCACCTTCCCACGCAACTTGAGGGTCCCAGCTACGTTGTCTGAAGCGATGAACCTGCAAATCAAGAGAATCCTGACGGGGGCCGTCCTGTGCGCCGCCCTCTCCCCCGCCCCCGCCGAGGCGAGCGAGGTTTTATCCGTGGACCGCCACCGGGTCACGCGGATCGATGACCCGTTCGTGCCGGCGCAGGCGGTCTCGGACCTCGGACAGGCGCCGCGCGTTCGCCCGGCCGGCCCCGCTCGATCCGCCCGCACCTCCACGAGCCGGCTTGGCCGCGCGATCGCCGCGATGGCTCAAGGAGGCCGGCGCACCGCTTCCACCAGCAGAAAGCGGCCCGGACCTACGCGGGGCGAGAAAGCGGTCGACCGCGCGCTGCGCCGCGCGCTGCGCGCGCGACGCATCTCGCGTCGCACCCTGAACCATTACCGCCGTCTCCTCGTCCGTGCGCGGTCGACGCGTCGAAGGCTCCGCGGCGCGCGCGGCCGGGAGCTCGGCGGCGTGATCACCACCCTCGAGGCGGTGGCCATCCGCGGGCAGCTCTCGCCCTCGCGGCTGCATCCGCTGTTCCTGATCCTTCGGCGAAACACCGAGTACTGGCCGCGCGGGCCCTTCCCGCGCAACCGCGACCGCGTGACCTTCCGCGGAAGCGAGCTGCTCTTCGAGTACTACCGTGGAAGCGGCCTGCAGCTTCAGCCGCTGGCCAACTTCAAGAAGGCCAACCTGATGCACCGGGCATGCGTGGAGGACGTTGGCCAGGAGTGCCGCCGAAACGGCCTGCGCCGGCTGCTGCAGGAGATGACCAGTACCTCCTCCTGGCGCGGGGGCTTTCGGGCCTGGGAGTACTTCTTCAGCTTCGGAGGCGGCCGGCCTCCGTGGGTGAGCGGGATGGCCCAGGCCACCGCCATCCAGGCCTATGCGCGCGCCTGGCGGCTGTTGGGCAACCCCGGCTACCTCGGCACCGCCCGCCAGGCATTCAGGGCATTCGAGACCGCTCCTCCCACCGGCGTGGCGGCGCGCGGGCCCCTGGGAGGCACCCACTACCTCCAGTACTCCTTCGCGCCCCGCCTGTTCATCATCAACGCCTTTCTCCAGTCGTTGATCGGGCTCTACGACTTCGCCGAGCTGACCGGGGACCCCACCGCCCGCCGCCTGTTCGAGGCCGCAGAGCCCGAAGCCCGTGCGGAGGTTCCCCGCAACGACACCGGGGACTGGTCGACCTACTCTTTCGGAGGTCGCGAGTCCACACGCGGCTACCACGAGCTGCTGCGGGAGCTCCTGGCCTCCGCCTGCAGCCGGCTGGGCACGAGCGTCTACTGCGACACGGCGACCAGGTTCCGCCTCTACGCCACCGAGCCCGCCGTGATTGCACTGCTCGGGCCGACGAGCGCTTTTGCCGGGGTGAAGACCCAGGTGTCCTTCTCCCTCTCAAAGCTGTCGGCCGTGCAGCTCACGATCACGCGCAATGGCGTGACGGAGCTCGACGAGGTGCGCACTTTCCGTGCCGGCGCCGGAGCGTTTGCATGGACACCGAAGTCCGCGGGCCCGTACAGCGTGCGCCTTGCGGCAAAGGAGCTGCGCACCGGGCTCAACCTGCGCACGCGGCTCACAGGCGAGATCCAGTCGGTGCCCTGACACAGCCGCGCACGGGATCCTGCGGTCCGCAGCTTACGATGCGCCGGTGGCCCCTCGGACGATCCTCTACACCGGCAAGGGCGGAGTAGGCAAAACCAGCGTGGCCGCCGCAACAGCACGGCGGTGCGCCGCCGCCGGCCTACGTACCGTCGTGCTCTCCACCGACTCGGCGCACAGTCTCTCCGACTCCCTGGAGACCCAGCTGACGGGTATCCCCACCGAGGTGGGGCCCGGCCTGTTCGGTCAGGAAGTGCAGGCTCAGGAGGAGATCGAGCGCCACTGGGAGGCGGTCTCAGGGTGGCTCGGCGAGCTGCTCGCCGACCAGGGCGTGGACCGCATCTCGGCGGAGGAGCTGACGGTTCCACCAGGGATGAACGAGCTGTTCTCACTGCTCCAGATCAAGGAGCATCACGAGTCGGGCGAGTTCGACGTGATCGTCGTCGACTGCGCCCCCACGGGTGAGACGCTCCGACTGCTGTCGTTTCCGGAGGTGTGCACCTGGTGGCTCGAGCGCATCTTCCCGTGGCAGAGCCGGTGGGTGGCGGCCGCCCGGCCGTTTGCGAAGAACGTGCTCGACCTGCCGCTGCCCACCGACGCAGCGCTCGAGGAGGTCGAACGGCTCGTGCGAAACCTCGTGGCGATGAACAAGATCCTCCGTGACCCCGCCCTCACCTCCGTCCGGCTCGTGATGACTCCCGACCGAATGGTGGTCAAGGAGGCCATGCGGACCTTCACCTACCTCAACCTCTACGGCTATCTGACCGACGCCGTCGTGGTCAACCGCATCTTTCCCGAGGAGGCCGGCGAGGGCTACTTCGCCGGCTGGCGTCAGGTACAGCGCGAACAGATGGAACTGGTGGGCTCGGCGTTCTCCCCGGTGCCCGTCCTGACCGCCCCTTTCCTCCCGCGAGAGGTACTCGGCCACGAGATGCTCGACACGCTCGGGCAAGCCGTCTTCGGTGAGCTCGCCGCGCACGAGGTCCTCCACCACGAGCTCTCGCAGGAGCTGTCGGCCGCCAACGGACACGCGACCCTGCGGTTGGCGCTGCCCTTCACGGGCAAGGGCGACATCGAGCTGCAAAGGATCGGCCTGGAGGTCATCGTCAGGGTCGCCGGACAGAAGCGCACTATCATCCTGCCGCCGGCGATGGCGGCGTACGAGACGAGCGGCGCCCGGCTGAGGGACGGCGCCCTCGAGATCCTCTTCGAGCGGACAGGCGATGGAGCCAAGGCAGACCAAACCCACTGACACCTCCGGGCAGAGCGCCGCCTGGGCCGAGTCTTGGCATCCCGAGGAGGACCTCTACGCCGGGACCGGCGAGGGCTCCGACGCCGGTGAGGACTGGCGTGTCAGATACGGAAGCCCCCCACCCCCTCGGCCTGGGCCCGGACCCGACTTCTCGGCCCTCATCATCCTGCTCGACGGGCTGCGGCGAGCTGCGCCCGCGGAGCTGCAGGGCCGGCTCTCCTCGCTCATCCGGGAGAGCCTGCTCACGCTCCGCTCGCTGATCGACTGGTATCTCGAGCGCCTGGATGGCAATCCACCCGAGCCCGAGGTCGAGAACATCCCGATCGACTAGGACGAGCGCAGCTAGTGGCGGCGCCGCTAGTCTTCCCCGGATGGCGGGTGAGTCCACGACCTGGGTGCTCACAGGCTCACTGGAGAACTTCAGAGCCACCCGCGAGGGCGGCTTCCGGCTGATCGGGGCGAAGGAGAAGCGGCGCAGGATCGCGGAGCGAATCGCGCTCGGCGACAAGATCATCTTCTACGTCACCGGCGTGCAGGCCTTCGGCGGCGTTGTGAGCGTGACCTCCGAGATGTTCGAGGACCGCGTGCAGGTATGGCCCGCCAAGCCGGGCAAGGTCGACGCCTATCCGTGGCGCTTCCAAACCGCCCCTGTCGTGGTGCTCGACGAGGAGAGCTTCGTGCCGGCCGTCGAGCTCGCCGGGGAGCTCGACCACGTGGCCAAGTGGCCGGCCGAGCACTGGCATCTTGCCTTCCAGGGTCAGCTCCGCAGCGTTTCGAAGCGGGACGCCAAGCTGCTCGAGGGCCGCATCCGCGACGCGTGACGGCTGACAGCGCCGGCAGCCTGCCGGAGACGTGGCGACGGCTCAACTTCGAGCAGCGCGTCGCGGCTGTGGGCGCGCTGCTGCTGATCGTGAGCACCTTTGGCCCCTTCTCCTTCGTGGAGGCGGCGATCGTGCTCACCGCCGTCGGGGTGCTGGCACTCTTGAGGCAGCGCGCCGACCGCAAGCGGTTCCACCTGCCATTCGGGGACGGCACCGTGATCTTCGCCGCCGGTATCTGGTCCGCGCTGCTGATCGTCGTGCGCCTGTTCGACCGGCCACTGGGCCAGAGCGTGCTCGCCCTCGCGTGCGCGGCGATCCTCGCCGGGGCCGGCGCCCGCGAGCGCACGAAGCGCCCCGCCGACGACCTCCCCCCGCCCCCCGAGGATGCGCTCACCGAGCGCCTGACCGGCAGAGAAAGCGCTAGCGAGCCTCCACCGTCTCCCGGCGGGGATTGTGGGAATGGTGGGAATGTTCCGCCGCCTCGCGGGGGATACCGCTGAGCTGACCACCCGGGCAGTCGGACGCGTCCACCTTGCGCGGCGGGTTGCGTATGAACATCCCGAGTAGGCCGCCGGCCGCCACGAGCCCGGCGGAGATCGCCATCGCAAGGTGAAAGGCGCCTTCGGAGGAGTCCGCCGAATCGCCGTAGCGCGCCGCGACGATCGCGCCGACCGCCGCGATACCGAGCAGCCCCGCGAGCCTCGCTATGGCGTTGTTCACGCCGCTGGCGATCCCCGCGTTGCGATCGTCGGCGCCCGAGAGCACCGTTGCGGTGAGTGGCGCGACGGTCATGGATAGCCCCAGGGCAAAGACCAGCAACGGAGGTAGCAAATCCGTGAGATAGCGGGCGTCGCTCCCGAGGCGAGTCAGCAGAACCATGCCCGCGGCCGCCACGAGCGGGCCGGCGCCCATGAACAGTCGTGGCCCGAAGCGGTCCGCAAGCGCGCCAAAACGCGTCGAGAACAAGAACAGCACGATCGTCACCGGTGTCAGCGCAGTGCCGGCCGCGACGGCGCTGTAGCCCGCCGACTGCTGCAGAAACAGCACGAGAAAGAACGACAGCAGCGAGAGGCCCGCGTACATCAGGAAGGTCTCGAGGTTGCCGACCGCGAAGTTGTGCCGGCGAAACAGCGGGAGCGGGAGCATCGGGTGCGCGATCCGGGTCTCATAGGCGAGAAAGGCCGCAAAGAGGACCAGGCCGGCAGCGAGCGGGAGGAACACGGTGGGGTCGCCGAAGCCCACGGCGGGCTGACGAATCAGACCGAATGTGCCGGCGGCGAGCCCCAGGCCGCAAAGCGCGCCTCCCCACCCATCGACCTGCGCGCCACCCGCCTTGCCCCTGTCTCCCGCCGGTACCACCCGGGTGATCAGCAGGAACGTGCCGATGACAAGCGGAACGTTGATGGCGAAGATCCAGCGCCATGACGCCGTGTCGACCAGCTGGCCTCCGATGAGGGGCCCGATCACGAAGCCGATCGCGCCCCAGGCGGTCCACGCCCCCACGGCCCTGCCGCGCTCGTCCTCGGGGAAGGTGGTCACGATGATCGCGAGCGCGGCGGGGGTGAGGAGAGCGCCGGCGACTCCCTGGAGCGCCCGGGCCAGCACGAGGGTCTCGATGGTCGGCGCCAGAGCGCACAGCGCCGACGTGGCGCCAAATGCGGCCAAGCCCGCTGAGAAGACCCTCCGCGCCCCGAAGATGTCGCCGAGCGAGCCGGCGACGAGGATCAGCGAGGCAAGCGTCACCAGGTAGGCGTTGGTGGTCCACTGCTGCCCCGCGAAGCCGCCGCCGAGATCGTCACGAATCGCCGGGAGGGCCACGTTGACGACGGTCGAGTCCACGGTGACCACGGTCGAGCCGAGGATGCAGGCGGCGAGGATGAGCCGCTTGCGAGAGGCCGTCATCGGGTGGGCGGGGGCGGCCAAGGGCGCAGTATGTAATAGGGGCTCAAGTCGGCGGGGGGAACCGCCGATATGGAGTGAAGAGTGGCCTACTGAAGGGCCCTGGCGCGCTGAGATGCGCGAGCTCTCATACCCCTCCCCGTAGTGTGACGGCCACCTCCTCCCCGGGGTGGCCGTCGTTTTTTGCGGTCAGGCCCGCAGCAGCTTCTTGTAGGTGATGCGGTGCGGCCGGTCGGCCTCGGCCCCGAGGCGCTCGTGACGGTGCTCCTCGTAGGCCTCGAAGTTGCCCTCGAACCAGCGGACCTCGGAGTTGCCCTCGAAGGCCAGAACGTGGGTCGCGACACGATCGAGGAACCAGCGGTCGTGCGAGATCACCACGGCGCAGCCCGCGAAGGCCAGCAGTGCCTCTTCGAGCGCGCGCAGCGTGTCCACGTCAAGGTCGTTGGTCGGCTCGTCGAGCAGCAGGAGGTTCCCGCCCGTGCGCAGCACCTTGGCGAGGTGCACGCGGTTGCGCTCTCCGCCCGAGAGCGCCCCGACCTTGCGCTGCTGTGCCGAGCCCTTGAAGTTGAAGCCACCCACGTACGCGCGCGAGTTCATCTCGCGGTCCCCGACGACGATCGAGTCCTGGCCGCCGGAGATCTCCTCCCAGACGTTCTTGGAGGGATCGAGCGCGTGGCGGGACTGATCCACGTAGGCGAGCTCAACCGTGTCACCGAGCCGAAGCGTGCCCGCGTCGGGCGCCTCGGAGCCGGTGATCATCCGGAACAGGGTCGTCTTGCCGGCGCCGTTCGGCCCGATCACCCCGACGATCCCGGCGGGCGGCAGGGAGAAGGAGAGGTCCTCGATCAGCAGCTTGTCGCCAAAGCCCTTGCGCACGTGGTCGGCCTCGATCACGACGTCGCCGAGGCGCGCGCCCGCCGGGATGTGGATCTGGACGCTGTCGAGCTTCACGTTGCGATCCTCGGCGAGCAGGGCCTCGTAACGGGCAAGGCGGGCTTTGCTCTTCTTGCGCCGGCCCTTGGGGTTCTCGCGCACCCACTCCAGCTCGGCGGCGATGGTGCGCTGGCGCGCGGTCTCCTTGCGGTCCTCCTGAGCCAGGCGCTCCCCCTTCTGCTCGAGCCAGGACGAGTAGTTGCCCTTGAACGGGATGCCCTGGCCCCGGTCGAGCTCCAGGATCCACCCGGCCACGTTGTCGAGGAAGTAGCGGTCGTGGGTGACAGCGACGATCGTGCCCTCGTACTCCTCCAGGTGACGCTCGAGCCACGCCACCGACTCCGCGTCGAGGTGGTTGGTGGGCTCATCGAGCAGCAGCAGGTCAGGCGCCCTGAGCAGCAGGCGGCACAGAGCCACGCGGCGGCGCTCGCCGCCGGAGAGCTTGGTCACGTCGGCATCGGGCGGCGGGAGCCGCAGCGCATCCATCGCGGTTTCAAGCATCGTGTCCAGATTCCAAGCGTCGGCGGCCTCGATGCGATCCTGGACTCGGGCGAACTCGTCGGCCGTCTCCTCGGTGTAGTTGGCGGAGAGCTCGTTGAACCGATCGAGCAGCTCCCGCACCTCGCTCACCCCGTCCTCGACGTTTCCGCGCACGTCCTTGGACTCGTCGAGCACCGGCTCCTGCTCGAGCATCCCGACGGTGGCGTTCGGATGCAGCTGTGCCTCGCCACGGTAGTCGGTGTCGACCCCAGCCATGATCCGCAGGAGCGTGGACTTGCCGGAGCCGTTGTAGCCGAGCACGCCGATCTTCGCGCCGGGCATGAAGCTCAGCGACACGTCTGTGAGCACGTGCTGGTCCGGCGGGTGGCTCCGCGAGACCTTGTACATGGTGAAGATGTACTCCGAGGACATTGGGCTAGCCGACCTCCTCGATCGGCCGCGGCCCGGGGCCGATGTACTTGGCACTCGGCCTGATCAGCCGGCCCTCGCGTTTCTGCTCCAGAATGTGCGCCGCCCATCCTCCCACCCGTGCGCAGGAGAAGAGCGGCGTGAAGAGCTCCGGCGGCACCTCGGCGAAGTCGAGCACCACCGCCGACCAGAACTCCACGTTGGTGGCGAGCACGCGGTCGGGCTTACGCGCTTTCAGCTCGGCCAGGGCGGCCTGCTCGAGCGCCTCGGCCACCTCGAGGCGCGGCGCGCCGATCTCGCGGGCGGTGCGGCGGAGCACGCGGGCGCGTGGGTCCTCCGCGCGGTAGACGCGGTGCCCGAAGCCCATCAGCCGCTCGCCACTGTCGAGCCAGTCCTTCACCCATGCCTCGGCGTCGCCCCGCTCCTCGACCGCGTCGAGCATCGTCAGCACGCGGGAGGGCGCGCCGCCGTGAAGCGGTCCGGAGAGCGCCCCGACCGCCGCGGACAGCGCCGCGGCCACGTCGGCTCCGGTGGAGGTGACCACGCGGGCGGTGAAGGTCGACGCGTTCATGCCGTGCTCGGCCGCGGAGATCCAGTAGGCGTCGATCGCCTGTACGTGGCGGGGGTCGGCTTCACCCCGCCAGCGGATCAGGAACCGCTCGGGAATCGAGCGGGCCTTGTCTATCTCGGTCTGGGGAACCGGCAGGTGGCCCGAGCCGCGCGCCGACTGGGCCACGAAGGAGAGCGCCATCACCGACACCCGCGCCATCTCAACCCGCGCCTCTTCGTCGGAGATGTCGATCACCGGCTGAAGGCCCCATTCCGAAGCGAGCATCGCGAGCGCGGCCTGAAGGTCCACGCGAGGGTCATTGGTCCTGACGGAGAGGGCGTGCGGCCCGGCGGGCGGCAGGCCCGGCTCGAAGGACCCGTCCACCAGGAGGCCCCAGACCTTCTCGAATGCCACCCGGCCGACGAGGTCCTCGATGTCCACCCCGCGGTAGCGCAGCGCACCGCCGTCCCTGTCGGGCTCCGCGATCTCGGTCGCGAAGGCAACCACGCCCTCGAGCCCCGACTTGACCTCCACTACCTCGGGCAATGCCGCCTCCTCAGTGGCTGCCTACCGGTGAACTGCTCATCAGAGCGAGCGCGGGAGGATAGTCGAGGCGGGGCGCCAATCCGGCCCCAGGTAGGGTCGGGTCGTGCCCCACGTCTGGCGAGCCGAATCTGGTGAGGCCGAGGTGGTGGCCGGACTTCTGCTCGAGTTCCGGGACTGGCTGGGGCGAAACCGCCCTTCGGAGGAAAGCCTGGCCGCGAGCGTCGGCCGCCTGATCGACGCAGCGGACACCGAATACCTGATCGGCTCCGTCGGTCCCGGCGACGAGCCGGCAGGGGTCTGCCAGCTGCGCTTTCGCTTTGGGGTGTGGCACGCCGCCCCCGACTGCTGGCTCGAGGATCTCTTCGTTCGCCAGGGGGAGCGCCGGTCGGGCCTCGGCGCGGCTCTCGTCGAGGCCGCGCTCACGCGCGCCCGGGCGCGCGGATGCGCCCGGGTCGAGCTCGACGTGAACGAGGCGAATGCCGCCGCCCTCGCCCTGTACGACCGATTCGGTTTTGGCGCCCACTCGGACTCCTTCGGCGGGCGTGACCTGCTCATGCGCCGGCCCCTGTAGGCGCGCTCCTCGGGGAGCTCATGCGGCGCCCGCTCAGGCTCTCCTCGGAGGGGCTCGCCCGGCACTAACCGCGCGCGCCCACGGCGATCATGAACAGGACGGTCCCCAGCATGACCATCGCAATTCCGGCTGCCTGCAGCAGGCGCGACTTCACGATGTGCCCGAGCACTGCAACGAAGAAGCCAAGCCCAAAGAGCACATAGAACGCGGTGAGTAGCTGCCGCAGGCCGCCTGGCCCCTCCCGTCCGAGGCTGGGCAGGTCGATCTGGGCCAGAAAGGCGCGCACGCCCCGAAAGTATCCTTTCACCGGTGAGCGCGGACTTCGGATCGATCGAAGAGACCCAAAAGGCCCTGGAGAGCGCGGGGTACCTGGCGGGGGACTCGACCGCGCTCGTGTGCTTTCTGGCCCAGGAGCTCGGCAAGCCCGTGCTCGTGGAGGGGCCCGCCGGAGTCGGCAAGACCGAGCTGGCCAAGGCCCTCTCGCGCGCCGGCGGCCGTCCGCTGATCCGGCTGCAGTGCTACGAGGGCCTCGACGAGGCCAAGGCCCTGTACGAATGGAACTACCGCAAGCAGCTCCTGCGCATCCAGGTCGAGGCATCCGATGCCGGCTGGCAGGAGGTCAAGGACGACATCTTCGGCGAGGAGTTCCTGCTCTCCCGCCCGCTGCTGACGGCCATCTCCGAGGAGCAGCCGGTGGTCCTGCTGATCGACGAGATCGACAAGGCCGACCAGGAGTTCGAGGCGATGCTGTTGGAGGTGCTCTCGGAGTTTCAGGTCTCGATCCCCGAGCTGGGGGTGGTCAAGGCGCGCTCGCACCCGCTGGTACTGCTCACCTCGAACAACTCGCGCGAGCTGACCGAGGCGCTGAAGCGCCGCTGTCTGTACCTCTGGCTCGACTACCCCGACGCCGGGCGGGAGCTCGAGATCGTGCGCCTGCACGCGCCAGATCTGCAGGAGCACGTGGCGCGCAAGCTCGTCGAGGTGGTGCACATGGTGCGCGACCTCGACCTGAAGAAGCCACCCTCGATCGCCGAGTCGATCGACTGGGCGCGGGCGCTCCTGCTGCTGGGCGCCGAGGACGTCGACGGTGAGCTGTTGAAGCGCACGATGAGCATCATCGTCAAGCACCGCACCGACCTCGACCTGGTGGCCGAGCGCGTGGGGGTGAAGCTCACCGATGGCCTCATCGGGAGCCGGCCGGCCGGCTGAGCGGGGCGGGGATCCGCCCGCGCATCTGCCCCCGGGCATGGCGCCACGGCTCCTGGAGCTCGCCGACGAGCTGCGCAGAGAAGGCATGGCTGTCGGCACCTCCGAGCTCCTCGACGCGTTCGAGGCGCTGCGGGCCGTGAGCTGGGCCGACCAGGGGGAGTTCCAGGAAGCGCTCGCGGCGACGCTCGCCAAGTCGCAGGAGGACCGCCGCGTGCTGGAGCTCGTCTTCGACCGCTTCTTCTACCGGGTGGCGGAGCGCGAAGCGGGCGCCCGCGGCCTTAAAGAGGGCGCGACGCTTCGGGGGGAGGGCAACGGTCAGATCGATCTCGAGGAGCTGCGAGGCCGAATCAGGGACACGCTGCGTGGGGAATCCGAAGGAGACCTGCGCGACCTGGCGCGGCTTGCCATCGCCGCTTCCGGGCGCCTCGGCGAGGGCTCCGGGGTGATCGGGGTGGACGTCCAGCGCATCCGCCGCACGCTGGGCCTGAAGGGTGATGCCATGGCGGGCGAGCGGGCCGATCCCCACAGCGTGCCCCGCGAGCGTCTGCGCGAGTTCGAGGGGCACGTGCGCCGCGAGCTCGAGCGCGCCCTGATCGAGCGCACCGGGTCGCTTCCCCCCGCCAGGCCGCTGCGAGAGCTCGATCGCGCCCTGCCCACCGGGCCGGCCCAGGACCTTGCCGCCGTGCACCGGGTGGTCGCACAGCTGCGCAGGCGGCTCGCCACCCAGGGCCACGAGCACCGGGGGCGCCACCGCTCCTCGGTGGTGGACGTCCGCCGGACGATGCGTCAGTCGCTTGGGACGGGCGGCGTGCCGCTCGAGCTGCGTTTCCGTCCCACGCGCCCGCGCCGGCCCGAGCTGTTCGTGCTCTGCGACGTCTCCACGAGCGTCACGAGCGCCAGCGTCTTCTTTCTCTCCGTTCTGCATGCCCTTCACGACTCGTTTCGCAAGCTGCGTTCGTTCGTGTTCGTCGAGCGGATATCGGAGGTCACGGAGGTGTTCGAGCGCGAACGCTCGTTCGGGGATGTCTCGCGGGCGATCGCGGGCGACGCCGGCGTGGCGGACGTTTCGGGCTACACCGACTACGGACGGGTATGGCTCGAGTTCCTGGAGCAGGTGATGGACGACCTCGATCCCCGCTCCACGGTGATCGTGCTCGGCGACGCAAGGACCAACGGCCGCGAGCCGCACGCGAAGGTGTTCTCCCACGTGGCTGCCCGGGCCGGGCGCACGTTTTGGATGAACCCCGAGCCCCGGCTCTACTGGAACTACGGCGACTCGGTGATGGCCGCCTACGAGCCCTACTGCACCGGCGTGTTCGAGTGCTGGACCACCCAGCAACTCGAGGCGTTCGTGAACGCGCTTACAGACCTCAGGCCTGGGTAGACTGCGGGATAAGAGACAACGGCAGGGGGGCTCGCGGGAAGGCGGGCTGAGATAGCGCACTCGATCCATATCGTCCGGCGCTGACCCTTCGAACCTGTGGGGTAATGCCCGCGGAGGGAGCGGATGCAGACGAAGGTCAAGGCTCCGGGAGTGGAGCCCCTTTCCGATCATAAGACGAGCGTCGCGGTCGCGCGCGTCGAGCGCCGCTTCAGCTCCCGGCGCGGGGTGACCCCCGCACTGGCGGGCATCGACCTCCATGTACGTGCCGGGGAGGTGGTTGGAGTGGTCGGCCCGTCGGGCTGCGGGAAGTCGACGCTTCTGGAGCTGATCGCGGGGCTACAGGAGCCGGACGGCGGGACGCTCACAGTCGCGGGTGAGGCGAGCGCCCAGGCCCGCCGCCACGCGTGCTCCTACATGCCCCAGCAAGACCTTCTCCTCCCGTGGCGTGACGCCCTCGGCAACGCCGCGCTGGCCCTCGAGTGCCAGGGGGTGTCGCGCAAGGAGGCGCGCCGACGGGCCGCGCCCCTGCTCGAGCGCTTCGGCCTCGGGGGGTTCGAGCGCTCACGGCCGGCGGAGCTCTCGGGGGGCATGCGGCAACGCGTGGCGTTCATGCGTGCCCTTCTACCCGGCCGTCCAGTCCTGCTGCTCGACGAGCCCTTCGCCTCACTCGACTCCATCACGCGGGCCTCGATGCAGCAGTGGCTTGCGGACACGCTGGCGGCCGAGCCACGGACCGTGCTGCTCGTCACCCACGATGTGGAGGAGGCGCTGTTCCTCTCCGACCGCGTGGCCGTGCTCTCTCCCCGGCCGGGACGGGTCCTCGAGGAGCTGCAGGTTGCCCTCCCGCGCCCGCGAGACCGCCGCGCCGCGGTGACCGACCCGGAGCTCGCGCGGCTCCGCGGGCGGGCTTTGGAGGTGCTCGGGGCATGAGGCGCTGGCTACTGGCGGTGCTTCTCCTCGCCGCCTTCGTCGGCACGTGGCAGTGGGTGGCCTCGCTCGGCTCTGTCGACGACCTCACGCTCGCCTCCCCCTCCGAGGTATGGACGGCGTTCGGCGACGATGGCGACCTTCTGCTCGACAACGCCTGGATCACCCTCCTCGAGGTGCTGCTGGGGCTGGCGATCTCGATCGCGGCCGGCGTCGCGTTCGCGCTCGCGATGCACCTCAACCGCACACTGCGTGACGCTGCCTATCCGCTACTCGTGGGATCGCAGGCGATCCCGGTCGTGGTGCTCGCGCCGATCTTCGTGCTGGCGTTCGATTACGGCATCGGGCCGAAGCTCGCCATCGTCGCGCTCATATGTTTCTTTCCCATCACCGTGAACGTGCTCGACGGCCTGCGCTCGGTCGAGGACGATCACCTGAAGCTGATGCGCTCGCTGGGCGCGTCGCGGCTGCGAACGCTGCGCAGCGTGGAGCTTCCCGCTGCGCTGCCGTCCTTCTTCAGCGGTCTCAAGGTGGCCTCCACGGTGTCGGTCATCGGTGCGGTCTTCGGCGAATGGGCGGGCGCCGAGGAGGGCCTCGGGAGGCTCGTGCTGCTCGGGAACAACCAGCTTCAGACCCCCCGGGTCTACGCGGGCGTGGTGCTCCTGACCCTGATCGCCGTCGCGCTCTTTGCCCTCGCAACGCTGCTCGAGCGACTGTCCTGCCCCTGGAATCGAACGGAGAGACCAACATGAGGAGATCGCTGCTCTGCCTACTGGCCCTGACCGCGGCCGGCTTGATCGCCGGCTGTGGGGAGAAGGAGGAGGCGCGCGAGCCCAAGGAGGCACGCGACCTGAGCCTCCTGCTCGACTACTTCCCGAACGCCGACCACGCGGGCATCTACGCGGCGCAGGCGGGCGGCCACTTCGCGGATGCCGGGCTGAAGGTGAAGATCCGCCAGCCCGCCGACCCGGCGGCGCCGATCAAGCAGGTGGCGGCCGGCCGGGTGGACCTGGCCGTCTCGTATGAGCCCGAGGTGCTCCGCGCTCGCGACGAGGGGCTGGGTGTGGTGGCGGTAGGTGCCCTGGTGCGCGAGCCCCTGACGTCGATCGTCTCGCTTCCGCGCGCCGGAATCCGATCGCCGCAGGACCTGGAGGGAAAGACGGTGGGCACGGCCGGCATCGACTACCAGTCGGCCTACCTGCGCACGATCCTGCTCGACGCGGGGATCGACCCGAAGACGGTCAAGGAGCGCAACGTGGGCTTCAACCTCACTCCGTCGCTGCTCACCAAGAAGGTGGACGCGGTGCTCGGGGCGTTCTGGAACTACGAGGGGACCGAGCTGCGCCTCAAGCGCCGCAACCCGCGCATCATCCGCGTGAACAAGGCGGGCGTTCCCCCCTACAACGAACTGGTGCTCGTGGCGAATGAGGATGCGCTCGAGCGCGACGGCAAGCAGATCCGGGCGTTCCTGGGCGCGCTGAGGCGCGGCACCGAGGATCTGCGGAAGGCTCCCGGCAAGGGCATCCAGGGGCTGCTCCGCGCAAACCGGGACCTCGATCCGCGCCTGCAACGCGAGGTCGTCAAGGTCACCCTGCCACTGTTCCTGCCGAAGGCGGGCAGGCCCTTCGGCTACCAGGACCCCCGCGAGTGGCAGGCGTTTACCGCGTGGATGCGCGAGAACAAGATCGTGCGGAAGATCCCCGACGCCACCGGGGCCTTCACCAACGACTTCCTGCCGGGCTCCGGGTTGTAGTGAGCCTCTGACTACTCGGACTTGGGCTCGGCCTCGAGGTCGAGCGCAAGCGAGTTGATGCAGTAGCGCTTCCCTCCAAGGCCCGGCCCGTCGTCAAAGACGTGACCCAGGTGCGAGTCGCAGTTGGCGCATTTGACCTCGGTGCGCCGCATGAAGAGG
>JACCUO010000206.1 GCA_013811765.1 Thermoleophilaceae bacterium
GCGGTGCCGAGGCCGGCCGCGTTGGCCACCGAGAGCCCTGCGCCCACGGGGTGCCAGGCACCGGGCTCGACGGCGATCAGCGCCCCGCCGGGACGCAGGAGCCGTGCGGCCTCGTCGAACACCGGCGCCAGCGGTCCCTGGAAGGCGAGGTGGTGCAGGACCAGGCGGTAGAGCACCACGTCGAAGGACCCCGGCTCGAGCCCGAGCGCACCCGCCCGGCCGGCGAAGCCCGCCTCAAGCGTGCCCTCCTCGACCAACACACGGGGCTTCTCCTCCTCGAGCTCCACCCCGGTCATCTGCCACCCGGGCCTCGGAAAGAGGTGGCGGCCGGGGTTCCACCCACACCCCACCGAGAGCACCTGGCCGCCCGTCAAGGGGAGGCGGCCCGCGAGCAGCTCGCGCTCGCGCACCCGCGTGTGCTCGTAGTGAAGCTCCAGGGTGGCGGCGTCCGAGTGGCGATCCAGCAGGTTGTCCTCCCGGTAGGGCTCGCTCACCCGAGCGCCTCCTCCACCGCGTGAAGCGTCGCCGCAGCGGTGCGCTCGTAGGAGAACTGCTCGAGCCGCGCGCGGCCCCGGCGCGCGAGCTCCTCGCGCAGGCCGGGGTCTCGCACGGCGAGCTCGAGCAGCTCGGCGGTCACGGCCACGTCCCCACCCGTGTCCCAGAGCACGGCGTCGCCCCCCACCTCCGGCATCGCGCCGGAAGGACGGGCCACAACCGGCACCCCGAAGTGAAAGGCCTCGAGCAGGGGGACGGAGAAGCCCTCGTGCTCGGACATCGACAGCAGCACATCGGCCGCGCCGTATGCCGCATTCAGATCGGGCTGGCTCAACCCGCCGGCGAAGGCGATCGCGGCGCCCGCGCCCGAGTCCGCTGCGATCTGCTCGAGCTGCAGACGGTAGGAGGGGGAGAGCGGCTCGCCCACCACGAGCAGCCGGGCATCGGGGGCGCGCTCGGCGCGCCAGGCGGCGAACGCCGCGATGGCCAGATCGTGTCGCTTGTTCGGCGCGAGCCTGCTCACCACGAGCACGAGCGGCCCCGCCCCGGAAGCGGGAGGGGCGCCCCGCTCGGCCAGGCGTGCATCATCGAAGAGGATCGGCAGCGTGCGTGCGTGCGGCGCGCCCGCCTCGCGCAGCTCGGCGGTGTTGAAGTCGGAGTCCCCCACCGCGAGGTCGGCCGCGCGCGCGAAGCGGGGGAGCTGCATCCGTCCCACGGCACAGGCCACGGCCACCCCCGCGTGGTGGTTCCACAGGTAACGGGGCGGCGTGACGTTGTGGTAGACGAGCAGCTTGGGATTGGGGAGCGCGAGCACCGGCAGCAGCTTGGACGAGTAGGCCGAATAGCGGATCACCACGAGGTCGCCCGGCTCGGCCCGCAACTCCTTGAGGAGCCGGAAGCCGGTGCGGGCGCGGGGGTCGACCGAGGCCGCGTAATCACCGCCCCCCAGGCCGCGCTCACGCAAGAGGCGCCGCCAGAGCACCCCCTGGACGCTCACGGCGTCGTAGGGGCCGGCGCTCGAGAGAACCTGGTGGACGGCGGTCACCCGCCAGGGTCCCGCACGCGATCCGGGGGGGCCTCCTCGTCCGCGCCCATGCGCTCCTCGAGGCGGTCGAGGCGCGTGAGCAGCGCGATGTTGAAGCGCGTCTGGCGGGCTTCCAGCTCCACGAGGTACTGACGCAACAGGCGCGCCAGCAGCCGCTTGAAGAACGTCAGCGGAGCTCCGGCGCGCGAGGAGTAGAGGACCTCGTCGGCGTCGATCTCGATCACCGCCCACTCGGCCAGCTGCTCGCGGCTGGGCTCCCCGGCTGCGAGCGAAGAGTCAAGCGCGCCGCCCGGGGCTCCGGCATAGCCGCCCGCCGACCGGCGGCGCGCCACCTCTTCCTCGGCGCGGCTGAACGCGTCCTCCGGCGAGGTCATCGCGGCACCGCCTCGCCGGCGCGCCCCGACACGGTCCAGGCCCCGCGCAGGTCGGCGACCCCCTCCCCCTCCGGGGTCTGCGCCACCGAGAAGTGCGCGATCCGGTCGAGCAGCCCACCCCCGGGAGCGTCCTGGTCAAACACGCCGACAGCCAGGTCGTAGTCACCCCCGAGCAGCGCAAGGCGCTCCACGGCGAAGCTCACCTCGACGGTCCCGTCCACCCGCCCGAGCGCGGTCTCCGTGCGAAAGCAGAGCGCCCCATGGGCGTCACGCACCTCGAGCGCCGCCACCGCCCGATCGGCGGGTTGGACGCAGTCGACCTCGAGCGCGACGGTCAAGCGCTCACCCGTGCGGAACATGTGACGCCGGCGCCCCTGCGCGTCCTGCAGCTCCAGCTCCGCTATCTCGAGATCCGCGCGCCGATCCCCGGGGCGCACGCTGCGTGATGCACCCTCCGTCGTCCCGAGCAGACGGTGGTAGAAGAGCAGGCCCTCCGGCACCTCCCCGTCGTATGCCACCTTGCCCCCGTCGAAGACCACGAGCCGGCGGCACACGCGCTCGATCGCCATCGGGTCGTGGGACACCAGCACGAGCGTGGCGCCCGCCTCCATCCGCTCGGACACGCGCGCCAGGCACTTGCGCTGGAAGGACTCGTCGCCCACGGCCAGGATCTCGTCGATCAGCATCACGTCCGCGTCCAGGTGGGCCACGATCGAGAAGCCCAGGCGCAGTTGCATGCCCGCGGAGTAGGCCTTCACCGGCGCGTGAATGAACTCGCCGAGCTCCGAGAACTCCACGATCGCCTCGATCCGCTCTTCCATCTCGCGCCGGCCAAACCCGTGCAGGGCGCCGTTCAGGTAGATGTTCTCGCGGCCACTGAACTCCTCGCCGAAGCCGGCGCCGAGCTCGAGCAGCGACACCGTGCGCCCCCCACACTCCGCCCGACCGGAGTCAAGCGGGACGATGCCGGCAAGGCAGCGCAGGGTCGATGTCTTGCCCGCCCCGTTGCGGCCCACGAGGCCCACCGCCTCGCCCGGCTCCACGCGCAGGTCCACCCCGTCGAGAGCGGTCACGACCGTGCGCTTGGCGTGCCCGCCACGGATGAACAGCTCCTTCAGCGTGCGGCTGTGCTCGTGGCGCAGGCTGAACGAGCGGGTGGCGCCCTCCAGCACGATCTCGCCGGGTCGCGGGCTCACAGCAGCACCGCCAGGTCGCGCCCCATGCGCCGGAAGAGCACCAGCCCGACGATCAGCGCGCCTCCGCCCACGCCCAACAGGTAGGCGAGGTTGGCCACGGTGGGCGCCGCACCCGCGAAGAGCACGTCTCGCACGGCCTCGATGAAGGGCGCCACGGGGTTGCCCCACTGCAGCAGGTCACCGAGCCAAGGGTGCTCGCCCACACCCGGCATCTTCTCCACCGGCAGGAAGATCGGCGTGAGGAAGAACCACGGCAGCAGCGCCGCCGCCAGCACCGGCTCGACATCGCGAAAATGGGCGTGCAGCACGGACACCACGAGCGAGGCGCCGAGCACGAACGCAAACAGGAGCACCACGATCACCGGCAGCAGCGCCAGCGCCGGGTCGAGCGAGTCGCGCATGAGGAGCGCCACCGGCGCCACCACCGCCAGCATCACCAGGAAGGTGAAGAGCTGAACGGTGGCAACCGACGCGGGGATCGACTCCCGCGGAAAGCGCACCTTCTTGACCAGCGACCCGTTCAGCACGAGGCTCGGAGCCGCGGACAGGAGCGCCTGCGAGAAGAAGACCCAGACGATCAGTCCCACCAGCAGGAACAACGGGTAGTCCTCGATGCCGCCCGCCACCTTGAGCAGGACCGAGAACACGAGCGCGTAGGCGCCCATGAGCACGAGCGGGTTGACGAAGTACCAGAGCACCCCGAGGGCGGACCCCTTGTACTTCTGTCGCAGCTCTCGTCGCACCATCTGCTCGAAGAGGAAGCGGTAGCGGCGCACTCCCGGAGAGACTAGAGTCCCGGCCGGTGCGCAGACCCGCTCCGGGCGATCGACAGCCGGGCGCTGCGCCGAGGCTTGGGTAGAGTCCGCCGATGGCCGGCAACGCAGACCCCGGCGTCTATTCCACCGCAGTACGCCCCGGTCTGCGCACCCGTCTGGCCGATCCACTGGCCCGCCGCGCACGGCGCCGGCGCCGTGCGCTCTACCTCGAGCTGGCGCGCCCGCAGCCCCAGGAGACCGTGGCCGACATCGGCTGCGGCAGCATGGGCCTCATCACCCTCGACGTGCCCGGGCAGATCACCGGGGTGGACCGCGCCGCGCGGCCCGGTTACGCGGGAGAGGGGTTTGTGCAGGCCGAGGCCCAGCAGCTCCCGTTCGGCGACGACGACTTCGACATCGTCTACTCCAACTCGCTGATCGAGCACCTGCCGCCGGCCGACCGGCCGCGCGCCGCGGCGGAGATGGCCCGCGTGGGCCGCCGGCTCTTCGTGCAAACGCCCAACCGCTGGTTTCCGATCGAGCCCCACGCGCTGCTCCCACTCGTGCACTGGCTGCCGCGCGCACTTGGCCGGCGCCTCTGGCCGCTCGGCGTGACGGGCGACAGCTTCGACGAGATCCGGCTGCTCACCGCCGGCGAGCTGCGAGGCCTCTTCCCCGGGGCGCGGATCGCCCGCGAGCGGGTGGGCCCGCTCACCAAGTCGCTGATCGCCTACATCCCTCCGGAGTGAGCGAGGATGTCGGTGCGGTGGGTGCGCTCCTCCCGCGCTCGCGGGGCGCTACCAGGCCCCGTGGCTCTTCACCACGGCGGGCACGGTCTTCAGCAGGATCGTCAGGTCAAGGCCCACCGACCATCGCTCGAGGTAGAGGAAGTCGAGGCGCACGAGCTCGTCGAAGTCGAGCTCGGACCGGCCCGAGACCTGCCACAGGCCGGTCAGGCCCGGCAGCACCAGGTAGCGCTTACGGTGCCAGCCCTCCAGGCGGTCATAGTCCCGCTGGGGCAGCGGGCGCGGGCCCACCAGCGACATCTCCCCGCGCAGCACGTTGAAGAGCTGGGGCAGCTCGTCGAGCGACCAGCGGCGCAGAAACGCGCCCACGCGGGTGATTCGCGGATCGGAGCGGATCTTGAAGATCGCTCCCCCGGCCTCGTTGTGCTCCTCGAGCCCGTCCTGCATACCCTCGGCACCCTCGCGCATCGTGCGGAACTTCAGGCAGGCAAACGGCCGTCCGCCGATTCCGGGGCGCATCGAGCGGAAGAGCACGGCCCCGCGCGAGTCGAGCCGCACGGCGAGAGCGATCAGCGCCATCACGGGCGAGAGCAGCATCAGGATCACGAGGGTGCCCACGAAGTCGAAGGTTCGCTTCACCACGAAGTCGATCCCCTCGAACACCGGCGGCTTGAGCTCGAACAGCGGCAACGACTGTCCGGGCACGAACTCCACCCGATCCATCAGGATCTCCATCGTGGACGGGGCCACGCGCACGCGGATGCCGTGGCGGTGGCAGCGATCCACCAGGTCGACCGCCTGCTCCTGGGGGAAGGCGGGGTCGGCGATCAGCACCTCGTCGATGCTGTCGAAGTGGCGCTCCAGGCCGGCGAGCGTCCCGAAGTCGCGGATGCCGTCGCTGGTGCGGGGGGTCAGCGACACGTAGCCAAAGGGCTCGATCTCCGAGCTGTCGCGCAGCGCGTGGGCCACGGCGTCGATGTGCGAGCCCGAACCCACCAGCACCGCGCGCCGCCGGTAGCCCGCGGCCCGCAGGAGCGCGCCGCTGACGCGTTCAAAGAGGAAGCGAAACGACGGTATGTAGATCAGGGCGAACGACAGCGAGCCGTAGAAGACGTAGTAGGAGGAGAAGTCCGCGCCCTCGATCACCGCGTAGAGGGCGATCACCAGGGTGACCTGGAGGAGCGAGGAGATCAACGTTGCGAGCCCGGGGCGCTGGGCACGCTCCCGGTAGAGGCGTGAGCGCGCGAACAGCAGCAGCATCACGAGGCAGGCGAGCGGCGCCACGTCCTTCGCCTGCCCATAGGTGCGCCCGAGAACGTCGGGGGAGACCACGAGCGTCTTGATCGCGAGCGCCGTCCAGATGGCCATGAACATGCCGAGCACGTCGAGCAGGGCCAGCGTTACCACGCGGCCTCCTCGCCGGAGGGTCTCGAAGCGCAGGAGGCCACCGAGCATCGGAACGCTGCCGGCGCGGACATCCCGGCTGGGGAGCTCGACCGGCTCCGCCGGCTTTACCTCCCTCAGCTCTCTCGCCAAACCGTTGCCCATGAGTGTGACCTGCGCGGGGTACGCGCGGTTCCCTGCTCCCCCAACCGCGATGCGGGGCCAATGTAGCGCTGTCGCCCGGACGGTGCGAGTGCGCAGGGGGGGCGAAAAGTCGCAGTGAGGGCCTCTTCGGGGTGACACGGGCCGCGCTCGCACCCGAAAAGCCCGCTCATTGCGGCAATCGGTTCCAACGCGAGGCGGAGCAGGGAGGGAGCATCACGCGGAGCGAGGGATGGGAATGCGCGCAGAGAACGAATCGGCGACACAAGCGGGGAATGGATCGGCGGCACAGCCGGGGAACGGATCGGCTGCGAAAGCCGGGCCCAACCCCGAGGCCCTTGGCCTGCTCGAGCGATTCGGAGCGCAGATGCTCGCCACCGCACGACGCTACTCCGCCAGCCCTCATGACGCGGAGGACGCCTACCAGCGTGCCACCGAGATCCTGCTCACCCACAGGCCCACAGGCACCGAGGACGAGTTGTGCCGCTGGCTCCGTACGACCACCAAGCACGAGGCGCTGGCAATCAACCGCCACCGTGACAGGGTCGTTCCGGCCGGCGAGTCCCCAAACGTGCCCGAGCCCGGCGGCCCCACGCCCGACGCCCACGACCATGCCGAGCGCCACGAGCGGCTGCGCCTCGGCGCCCAGGCGCTGCGCCACCTCAAGCCCCAGGAGGTGCGCTGCCTGCTGCTGAAGGCCGAGGGCTTCAGCTACCAGGAGATCTGCGAGAAGACCGGATTTTCCTACACGAAGGTGAACAGATGCCTCACCGAAGGCCGTCGCTCCTTCCTCGACCGTGTGACCGGGATCGAGTCGGGTGAGGAGTGCAGGCGACTCGCCCCCCAACTGTCTGCGCTGGCCGACGGCGAGGCCCAGGCGGAGGGGCTCGCCGCGCTGCGGTCCCACCTGACCACGTGCCTGACCTGCCGCGCCCGCCTGCGCGAGTACCGCGCCGTGCCCTCGCGCGTGGCGGCGCTCATGCCTCCGGCAGCGATCGCGGCCGGCGGGGGCGGGCCACTGCGCGGCATGTTCGAGTCGCTGGTGGGTGCGGCCCAGGACAAGGTGGCCGCCCTCGGCGAGCGCGCCCACGGGGCGGTGGAGCTGGCCACCGGCCAGAAGGTGGCTGCCGTGGCCGCGTCAACCGCGGCCCTGGCAGGAGGGGGCGCGACGGTGGACCAGCTGAACGAGCGCGACGCGGTCGCGGAGACCCCCGCGGCCGAGGTCAAGAAGGTCAAGGAGGAGGTGGCAGGGCCTGAGCCCCTGCCCGTGCCGAAGGCCGTGGCGGCGCCACCGGCCGAGCCCGCGCCACAGCCCGCC
>JACCUO010000281.1 GCA_013811765.1 Thermoleophilaceae bacterium
TCCTGCTTGTAAAGCAGGCGCTCTACCAGCTGAGCTAACCGCCCGCGATCGCCGAGTGTAGCCCGGAGCCTTCCCTAGTATCCGACGGGTGAATCAGGGGCTCTTCTGGCGGTCGCTGCTCGTGCAGGCCCTGATCGTGGGCTCGCTGTTCGTCCTGCTCGCTCTCGCCTTTGACAAGGAGTTCTTCAAGGACTACGGCTTCGCCATCGGGCCGCTCGCCTGGCTGGGCTGCTCCCTGGTGACCGCGCGGCTGCTCTCGTTGCCGGCCGGCCTGGTGATGTTCGCGGCTCTGGCGGGCGGCGTGGCGGGCTTCCTGGTGGGGTTGGTGGCCGGGCACGTGGCCGGTCTCGGCGTGAGCCTGCTCGTCTTCGCCGCGTCATGCGGCGGGTATGACGAGGAGCGGGACACCGCGCCTGCGTGAGGACTGGCTGCCGCGTTGCCGCGCGCGGCATGCCGCGAAGGGCATCGGAAGCCGCGGTGCGCGGGCGTAAACTCGGGCCGGCGCCCCCATGGTGTAGCGGTTAGCACGCGAGGTTTTCAACCTCGTAGGAGGGGTTCGAGTCCCCTTGGGGGTATCCGCCGCGCCGGCGGCGCAAGGCCGGCCGGGACAGATCCGATCCGTCGATGCGCTTCCTTCCCGGTAGGCCTGCGCGAAGCGTCATCATCCGCGGCGCCCCCGTAGCTCAGTGGTTAGAGCGGCGGTCTTTTAAACCGCGCGGCGCGAGTTCGATTCTCGCCGGGGGCACTACCCAGAAGCCCGGCAGAACCCGACCCCGCGCTCAGGCTCAGTGCCGGAAGTGCCGCCGTGAGGTGAACACCATCGTCACCCCCGCGGCGTCGCATGCCGCCACCACCTCGGGATCGCGCTGCGAGCCGCCGGGCTGGATGACCGCGCGCACGCCCGCATCGATCGCGAGCTGGGGTCCGTCGGCGAACGGGAAGAAGGCGTCGGAGGCCATGGCCGCCCCGTCGAGGCCGACCCCGGCCGCGGCGGCCTTGTCGAGGGCGATGCGCACCGAGTCCACCCGGCTCATCTGCCCGGCGCCCACCCCCACGGTGGCGAGCTCACGCACGAGCACGATCGCGTTCGAGCGCACGTGTCTGCACACCTTCCAGGCGAACATCAGCTCGCCCCACTCGGCCTCGGTCGGCTTGCGCTCGGTGACCACCTGCATCTCCTCACGCGGCTCGGACCCGGAGTCGCGATCCTGCACGAGGAGGCCTCCGCGCACCCGTTTCAAGTCGTCCTCGCTGACCTCCGGCCGGCGCTTCTCCGAGTCCTCCAGCAGCCGCACGTTCTCCTTGCGCTCCAGGATCTCGAGCGCGTCCTCGTCGTAGCCGGGCGCGAACACCAGCTCGACGAACATCGAGTTCAGCTTCTCGGCCAGCGCTGCGTCGATCCGCCGGTTGAAGCAGAACACCCCGCCGAAGGCGCTCGTCCGGTCGGTCGCGATGGCCTTGTCGAACGCTTCGCCGACCGTGGCCCCCATCGCGCAGCCGCAAGGGTTGTTGTGCTTGATGATCGCGGCCGCCGGCACCTCGAACTCCTCGAGCAGCTTGCGGGCCGAGTCGAGGTCCAGCAGGTTGTTGAACGACAGCTCCTTGCCGTGCAGCTTCGAGATCATCGACAGCAGGTGGCTGCGGGCATTGGTCTGGGTGTAGAGAGCCGCGCGTTGATGGGGGTTCTCGCCGTAGGGAAGGTCGAGCAGCTTGGTATAGGAGCGCGTGATCTGGGCCGGGAAGTCCTCCTCCCGTTCGGCAAACCAGCACGAGATCGCGGCGTCGTAGCGCGCCGTGTAGGAGAAGGCCTCGAGCGCCAGGATCTCGCGCGTCCGGCACTCGAGCTTGCCGCCCGACTCGCGCAGCTCCGCGAGCACGGCGTCATAACTTTCGGGCGAGACCACCACCGCCGCGTACGGGTGGTTCTTGGCCGCCGCGCGGATCAGGGTGGGGCCGCCGATGTCGATGCTCTCGATGACCTCGACGTCACTTGCCCCGCGGCGACCGGCCACAGATTCGAACGGGTAGAGATTGGCGCAGACCAGGTCGATCGGCTCGATCGCGTGCTCGCGAAGGGTCTCGACGTGCTCCTCGCTGGAGCGAACGGCGAGCAGGCCGGCGTAGATGCGCGGGTTGAGGGTCTTCACCCGCCCGTCGAGGATCTCGGGGAAGCCGGTGTAGTCCTCCACGGAGCGAATCTCGATGCCGCCCTGCTCCAGCTCGCGCGCCGTCCCGCCGGTCGAGACTATCTCCACCCCGAGGGCCACCAGCCCTGCGGCGAAGTCCACCAGACCGCGTCTGTCGGACACGCTGAGCAGTGCCCGGCGAATCGGCACCTCGCC
>JACCUO010000285.1 GCA_013811765.1 Thermoleophilaceae bacterium
TATCTTTTCAGCGTCGAATGGTTGCCACCGGCCAGACGGAGGCCAAGCTTGCGCAGGGCTTCACTGTAGGAGCGGGACACCCGAATCGCTTCACACGCCTCCTCCTTCGAAAATCGGACCGACCGCGTCATACGAACATATGTTCGCACAGCGGACGGACGGAAGTTGAGCTGGGGAGCCAGGTTTTGAACCTGGTCCTGGACATCCAAAGTGTCCCGGGCTGCCAATTACCCCACTCCCCAAAGCGGCGAAGCGAACTTAGCAGTGCCGTTGTTTGGGGGTAATCACCCAAATCGGTGCATCCCGGCTTGAGGAGGTCGCGTGCCCAGGCGCAGTCCCCGCCGTTACCCTGCCCACTCCATGTCCGAGCGGTTCACCGTGCTCGTGATGGCCGCCGGGCGCGGCACTCGCATGCGCTCCTCGATGCCCAAGGTGCTGCATCCCGTCTGCGGCAAGCCGATGATCGAGTGGGTGATCGACGCCGCGCGGGCGGCCGGCGCGGCCGAGGTCGTCTGCGTCACCCGCCCAGGCGACGGCGTGGCCGCGGGGCTGCCGGACGACGTGCAGGTGGCCGAGCAGCGCGAGGGCGAGGGCACCGGTGCGGCGGTGCTGGCCGCCAGGCAGGCAGTCGGTGAGGCAGGCCCGCTGCTGGTGCTGTCGGGCGACCACCCGCTCCTCTCCCACGAGCTGATCACCGGCTTGATGAAAACCCACCGAACACAGGGCGCCACCGCCACGATCCTCACCACCGAGGAGCTCGACCCGGCCGGCTACGGGCGGATCGTGCGCGATGGGGGCGGCGCTGTTGATCGGATCGCGGAGACCAAGCACACGGAGGGGGTGAGCGAGGCCCTGCTCGCCATCCGCGAGATCAACCTCGGAACCTACGCCTTCGAGGCGGGAGCGCTCTGGGCGGCGCTCGACGAAGTCGGCGAGGACCGCGGCGAGCGCTACCTCACCGGAGTCTTCCCGCTCATGCGCGAGCGCGGAAACACCGTCATCTCACACCTGACCCGCGACGTCTCGAGCTCAATCGGCGTGAACGACCGGGTCGGCCTGATGGACGCCGACCGGCTCGCGCAGCGGCGCATCCTGGAGGACCACGCCCGGGCCGGGGTGAGCTTTCTCGCGCCCGACTCGGTTCGGGTCGAGGTAGGAGTCGAGATCGGACAGGACACGACCATCGGCCCCGCCACCACGCTTCGCGGGGCGACCCGCATCGGGTCGGGCTGCGAGATCGGCCCCGGCACGACGATCACCGACTGCGTCTTGGGCGACCACGTGACCGCGCTGCACTCCCTCCTGACGGACGCGGTCGTGGACGACGGCGCGTGGCTGGGGCCGTTCGCTTACCTGAGGCCGGGCGCGCACATCGGTGAGGGAGCGAAGATAGGTACCTTCGTCGAGGTCAAGAACTCCGAGATCGGTACCCGTGCCAAGGTGCCCCACCTCTCCTACATCGGCGATACCGACGTGGGCGAGGGCGCGAACGTCGCGGCAGGCAACATCACCGCGAACTACGACGGGTTCGCAAAGCACCGCACGGTGATCGGGAAGGAGGCCAAGACCGGAGTCAACGCCTCCTACGTTGCCCCTGTTCGCGTCGGCGAGGGCGCATATATTGCAGCAGGATCCGTGATCACCGAGGATGTCCCGGACGGGGCGCTGGGGATCTCGCGACCCGATCAGAAAAACGTCGAAGGATACGCCGAGCGCGTCGAGAAGGAGCGGGGATGAGCAGCTTGGAAACCCAGGCAGGGGGGATCGGCGGCTCAAATCCGCCGGCGGCCGGCACGTTCATCCCCGCGGGGTATGACAAGCGGCTGATGATCGCCTCCGGCCGCGCGAGCCTCGACCTCGGGACGAGGATTGCGGAGCGGCTGGGGGTCGGCCTCACCGACGCAGGACTCAAGACGTTCTCCGACGGCGAGATGTACTGTCGCTACAGGGACTCGATCCGCGGCGCGGACCTCTTCATCGTGCAGTCCACCTGCGGCTCGGCCAGCGAGGGGCTGACGGTGAACGATGCGCTCATGGAGCTGCTGGTCATGGTCCACGCCGCCAAGCACGCCTCGGCGCACCGGATCATCGCCGTCACCCCCTGGTATGGCTACTCGCGCCAGGACAAGAAGTCCGCTCCGCGCGAGCCGATCTCGGCGAGGCTGGTGGCCGAGCTCCTGGAGACCGCGGGCATCGACCGCTTGGTCACGATGGACCTCCACGCGGGACAGGTGCAGGGGTTCTTCTCCCGACCGGTCGACCACATGACCGCCATGCCGATCCTCACCCAGTACGTGCAAGACCGCCTCGGCACCGAGAACCTCGTGATCATCGCCCCGGACGCCGGCCGCGCGAAGCTCGCGCGAAAGTTCGCCCAGAAGGTCGGTGCCCCCTATGCCCTGCTCGAGAAGGAGCGGCCTGCCCACCAGGTGGCCCAGACCGGCTACGTGATCGGTGACGTTCAGGGCAAGATCGCCGTGATCCTCGACGACATCATCAATACCGGCGGGACCCTCGGTGCGGCCGCGCAGGCGGTGATGGACGAAGGGGCTAAGGAGGTGTACGCGGTGGCCACCCACGGCGTCTTCTCGGGCGAGGCATTCGCGACGCTGGGGAGATCGCCGCTCGCGGGCATCGTCGTAACCGACACCGTCCCGCTGCGTGACGGGGCGCCCGACACGATCACCGTGCTCACCTGCGCGGACACCCTCACGGACTCGGTGCGCCGGATCTTCACCGACGACTCGGTGTCGGAGATCTTCCAGGGCGAGAACCAGCTTTTCTAGCCCGAGCGCACCGAATGGCGGGCCAGCCTCCAACGATCAGGGACGCCCGAGTGGGGGACCTCGAGGCGATCTTCGAGATCTACAACCACGAGGTGCTGAACGGCACGGCGACCTTCGACACCGATCCCCGCGTGGTCGGGCGCGACCAGAGCTGGCTCGCCGAACGCGACGCCGGCCGCCATCCCGTCCTCGTAGCGGAGGTCGGCGATCGCGTCGTAGGCTGGGCCAGCCTCAACCCGTGGTCCTCGCGCAAGGCCTACGCGAGGACGGCGGAGGGATCGGTGTACGTCCACAGGGACTCTCGCGGTCGAGGTCTGGGGCGCTCGCTGCTCGCGGCCATCATCGAGCGCGCGCGCGCAGCCGGCCTCGGGGTCGTGCTCGGCCGAATCGCGGAGGGGAACGAGTCAAGCGTCCGGCTGATGGAGCACTTCTGCTTTGGGCACATCGGCACCCAGCGCCGCTGCGGCGAGAAGTTCGGCCAAATCCTCGATGTGGAGCTGATGGACCTTCACCTCGACGGTGGCTGACGGGCGAGCGCGGCCCACTTCGAAGGGCGACGACTCGCTGCACGGAGATCTTCCCGGGCGAGAACCAGGGTTTCCGGTCAGGGCGAGGCCACGGATCCTTCAAGCGAGACCATCTGCCTGCCGCCCCTGCCGTCGTCGCTGAAGATCAGGCGGGCGGTGCGCGTGCGCGTCTTGCCGCCGCGGCTCGCAGGGACGAAGCTGAGCACCACCTTGCAGCTCTCGCCGCGAGAGAGCGTCGTGCGGTTGCAGCCGCCGGTCGCGAAGAAATTGCCTCTGTCCTCGCCTTCCACGAGGACCTTTCCGAGGGTGATCTTCGCAGCGCCCCTGTTCGTGGCGCGCACGCTCAGCGGCTTTGACAACCTGTCCAGAGGAGCCGTGAACTGGAGCGTCTTGGGTGTGATCGCGGCGGGAAGCGCCTTGGGCGCGCGCTCACCGCCACCACCACCCGCGCGCCGCTTCGGAGCCTCTTTTGGCTGCGGGGGGGCCTTCGCGGCGTTCCCGGCCTCTCCGCTGGACGCGGGCCTGTCCTCATCTCCCCCGGAGACGACCAGCACGACGAAGAACACCAGGACGATCGCCGCCACGGCGGCGATCACCGGCTTTGGTGGCGGCCAGTTGCGGCGGGCCCGCTCCCCGAGGGGGCGCCGGGAGGGCGCGGCAGGAGGAGGCCGGGAGGGCGCGGCAGGAGGAGAGGGCGCCGGCTCTGTGGCTGGCGATCGCCACTCCGGCATCGAGGGCTCTCGTGGGGGCGCGCTCGACGGCGGCGGCGCCGGCAGCGGCTCGGGTGGGGTTGGCGGCGACGGTGTCAGGAGCGGCTCAGAAGGAGTCGTTGCCGGCGGTGTCGGGAGCGGGGCCGGCGGTGTCGGGAGCGGGGCCGGCGGTGTCGCGGCCGGTGCCGACAGCGGCGGGGGGGCACCGCCGAGTGCCTCCAAGTTGTGACGGGTGAGACTCGCTGCCTCGTCGTCGTCGAGGCTTTCGCGCAGGTGGAGGGCGTGGTTGAGGAGGGCGGTCCCGCCATGGAGGTCGCCGAGGCAGGCAGCGCGGGAGCCGAGCTGATGCAGCGCCCATGCCTCGCTGGGTTCGTCGCGTAGCCCGCGTGCCGCCACCAACGCGTGGTCGAGGGCCTCCCGCCATGTGCCCCAGAGGGCGCCGAGCGCAAGGGTGGCGTTCGCGTTGCGGGCCAGCTGAATGACGGCCCGTTGGTTGCCCGCCTTTGCCCCTGCGTCGAGCAGCGCCAGGACTGCCGGGGCCTCCACGGCGCTCACGGCCTCGGTCGCCCGGCAGTAGTGATCGAGCACGCGCTCTCGCCAGCCGGAGGAATCCGCGTCCGTGCCGATGGCTGCGCGGGCTGCGCCCGCCAGGCTGTAGCCCCCGCTGTGCGAGTGGACCAGACCCCGTTCCTCGAGCGAGGCGAGCAGACGCGGGGCGTCGGACACGCCCGTGATGTCGGCGAGCCGCCGTGCCCCGAGCGCAACCCCGGGAAGGGCCGTCAGCGGGCCCAAGACGCCTTCCTCGTGGCTGTCGAGAGATTGGGCAACGAGCTCGTCGAACTGGTCCCTGGGCGACCCCGAGGGAGCGGCCCGATCGGAGCGTGCCCGGCGCCGAGCGATCATCAGGTGGGCGGCCTGCACGATCCGGAGCGGATGACCTTCCAGCGCCAGCGCCAGCCGACCCAGCGAGGTGCGCTCGTGCTCGGTCAGGGCACGCCTGAGCTCTCGTTCGGCGAGGGCCAGGCAGGAGTGCTCATCCAGTCCTCCGAGGGTGATGGACCGTCCCCCTCCCAGAAATCGGCGTTGCTCGGCAGCGATGGCGAACATGCAGCGCGGAGCCAGGCTCATCACGCGCTCCAGTTCCCGGCGCGCGAGGTCGGCGTCGTCCAGCACGACGAGCCCTTCGCGGTCCCGCAGGTAGCGCTCCACCTCCGGGGCGGTCGGCACGACGGGCCCTTGGCACTCGTAGAAACCCTCGAAGAGGAATTGCAGGATGTCCTGGCCGGGCCGGCCTTGAGCCCGGAGAAAGAGAACGCTCCCGGGTTCCCCTGCTTCAGCGTGCCGGCCCGAGAGGTGGCGGAGCAAGGCGGTCCTGCCGATTCCCGCCTCGCCCACAATCTCGGCGGGAGCCCCCGTCCCAAGAAGACCCTGCACGGCGCGTACGTCATCGTCGCGGCCGAGAAGCGGTGGGAAGTCGCGTGGCAGGACGCTCCGGGGGCTCGCTCGCAGCCGGGGGACGGCCCTGGCCTCGGGAGGCACGTAATCGAGGACCGCACCATGCTCGGCGTGCATGTAGACAGAGTGCTCACCCGCCATCACCTGGCCGCCGAGCACGGCATCCGAGAGAACAGGGCCGGGCATCAGGAGACCCTCGCGGAGAACCCGCGCACGCGCCGCTCACCGCGGGACTCGAAGTAGGCGCGCTCCTCGCGTCCCAGTTCCGTCGCGGGATTTTCGGCGAACCACCATTCGCGCCCGATGGCGTACCAGTTACGTGTCGCGTTCAGCTGCCCCAGCACCGCCAGCACGCCGACTTCCATGCGCCTCCCCATCAGCTCGTTGGCCGGCACGTTCTCCCGCCGGAGCACGTCGAAGAACTCCGAGCGCGGGTCGGAGACAGCGGAGATCGACTCCATCACCAGCTGAGAGTCGACGGTGACCTCGCGGTCCTCCATGTACCAGCCGCCGATCGCGATCACGTGGGCCATCAGCTTCTCGGCGTCCACCTTCTTCGGGTTGTTCAGGAAGCCGAGATCGTGCAAGGCCACCCGTAGCCGCTCGGGATTGGCGTCGAAGACCGCTTGGAGGGCGGCAACCTCGAGCTCGAGCTGCTCCTTGTCCACATGCTTTGTCATGCCGAAATCCAGAAACGCGACCTTGCCGTCGTCCATCAGGAGGTAGTTGCCCGGATGGGCGTCCGCGTTGAAGTGCTGGAGGTGGTAGAGCGAGCCGAAGCAGAAGCGGAAGACGATCTCGGCGAAGCGGTCGCGGTCGGCCTGCGGTAGCTGCTTGACCTGATCGAAGCCCACGCCCTCAACCCACTCACTCACGAGCACCCGCCCACGCGACAGGCGGGTGATCACGTCGGGGACGTAGATGAAGGGGTGCCCGCGGTACCCGCGCGCGAACGCCCGTTGGTTCTGGGCCTCGTACTCGTAGTCGAGCTCCTCGAGCACCCGCTCCTTCAGCTCCGCGGCGGCGGCCTTGGCATCGAGGCCCGGCGCGATCGCCTTTGCCAGGCGCATGATCATCGTCGCGTTCTGCATGTCGGCGCGCAGCGCCTCCGCCACGCCTGGGTACTGGATCTTCACGGCAACAGCCCGGCCGTCGGGAAGCGTGGCGCGGTGCACCTGGCCGATCGAGGCCGCCGCCGCGGCCTCATGCTCGAAGTCCTCGAACAGCTCTTCGACCGGCTCGTCCCACTCCTCCTCCAGAACCGTCTTGACCTGTCGCCACGACATGGGCGGTGCCGAGGTTCGCAGCCCTGCCAGCTTGTCCTGGTAGAGATCCCGGTACTCCTCGGGCAGGAAGTCGGTGTCGATGAACGAGGCGAGCTGTCCGATCTTCATCGCGGCGCCCTTCATCGTCCCGAGCGTGTCCACCATTCGCTCGGCGGCCTCCAGATGGCGCTTGTCTATCTGCTCGGCGGCGCGTTCCTTCGAGCGGGCCACGTTGGCCGCGCGGGTACCCGCGTAGCGTGCACCCTGGCCGCCGATCACCGAGCCCACCTGGGCCGTGCGGCGCACCCTGCCCTTCGGAATCGAGCGGTCCTCGTCGGTCATGCGGGGAACAGCCTAGACCGCGCCCTCGCTACACTGGCCGACCCCATGGCCGACGACGACCGCCCATCACTGAACGTCGAGGAGCGCACGGAGCGCGGCTCGCGAGCGACCCGCCGGCTCCGCCGCGCCGGGATGGTGCCAGGCATCCTCTACGGAGGCAGCCACGAGCAGACGGTCACCTTCAAGGTCGGTCACCTCGACCTGCGGAGCGTGCTCGTCGATGGGTCCGCGCTGA